>NZ_VFUG01000010.1:0-197122 GCF_006440615.1 Mesorhizobium sp. B2-6-2
ATGCCCATCCTGCGCTTCACCGATCTGGTCACCCAATGCCTCTTCGAGCGCCGAAGAATCGAGGCCATCAACAAGCCCCCTCCGGTCAATCCCAGCCGCCGAATGGATCGGACCTCCCCAAACCAGTTGGGCTTCGCCTATGAATAACTTTCCCCGGACAGCCCTGCCTCGTGGGGGAGATGGCCGGCAGGCCAGAGGGGAGCGCGAAGGATCGCGGCGTTAACTGTTGCCAACTTCATCGTGCCCCTCCCCTACGCCGTTCGAATCCGCCTATAATCGCCTGATGCCCATCCGCCAGCTTTCCGAAACGATGATCAACCAGATCGCCGCCGGCGAGGTCATCGAGCGTCCGGCGAGCGTGGTCAAGGAACTGGTCGAGAATGCGCTCGACGCAGGAGCGTCGCGCATCGAGGTCGTGACGGCGGGTGGCGGGCTGAACCTGATCCGCGTCACCGATGACGGCTCGGGCATTCCCGAACAGGAACTCGCGCTGGCGATCGCGCGCCACTGCACCTCCAAGCTTTCCGACAGCATCCACGACATCCGTTCGCTCGGCTTCCGCGGCGAGGCGCTGCCTTCGATCGGCTCGGTGGCGCGGCTGTCGATCCGCTCGCGCACGGCTGGCGGCGACAGCGCGGCCGAGATCGGCACCGACGGCGGCCGCGTCTCGGCGGTGAAGCCGGCGGCGGCAAACCGCGGCACCACGGTCGAGGTGCGCGACCTTTTCTTCGCCACACCGGCCAGGCTGAAATTCATGAAGGGTGAGCGCGCCGAAAGCTCGGCCACCAGCGACGTGGTGAAGCGCATCGCCATCGCCTTTCCTGCTGTCCGCTTCACGCTGGCCGGCGCCGACCGCTCGACGCTGGAACTGCCCGCAACCAGCGACACGCCGCAGGGCCGGCTTGCCCGCGTCGCGCAAGTGATGGGCAAGGATTTCCCGGACAATGCCATCGCCATCGATGCCGCGCGGGAGGGAGTTCACCTTGCCGGCCACGTCTCGATCCCGTCCTACACGCGTGCCAATGCGCTGCAGCAGTATGCCTATGTCAATGGACGGCCGGTTCGCGACAAGCTGATCGCCGGCGCGATCCGCGGCGCCTTCGCCGACGTGCTGCCGCGAGACCGCCACGCGGTGACGGTGCTCTTCCTGTCGCTCGACCCCTCGACAGTCGACGTCAATGTCCATCCCGCCAAGGCCGATGTGCGTTTCCGCGATCCCGGCCTGGTCCGCGGGCTGATCGTCGGCGCCATCCGCGAGGCGCTGGCCGGCGCCGGCATCCGCGCGGCGACGACGGGCGCCGCCGGCATGATGGCGGCGTTCCGGCCGGGGGCGGCGCCCTACTCGCATCCCGGCCCGGCCAACGGCCATCGCAGCTACGAGGCCGCTTATCGCGCTTCCGGAGGCTTCGATCCGTTGCGCTCGGCGCAGCGGCCGCTCGACATGGGCGAAGCACGAGCGCCACTAAACGGCTTCGCCGAGAACGAGCAGGCGGCCTTCGACACCGGGCCGCTCGCCAGCGCCGATGTCCGCGCCGGCATGGCCGAGCCGCCCGAAGCGATGCTCGGCATGGTGCTGGGCGCGGCGCGCGCACAGGTGCATGAGAACTATATCGTCGCCCAGACGCGGGATTCGCTTGTCATTGTCGACCAGCATGCCGCGCATGAGCGGCTGGTCTACGAGGCGCTGAAGAATGCGCTGCATTCGCGCGCCGTGCCGTCGCAGATGCTGCTCCTGCCCGAGATCGTCGACCTGCCGGAAGATGATGCAGAGCGGCTGGCGATGCATTCCGAGACGCTCGCCAAATTCGGCCTGGGCCTCGAGCGCTTCGGTCCAGGCGCGGTGGCGGTGCGCGAGACGCCCTCGATGCTGGGCGAAACCAATGTGCAGCAGCTGGTGCGCGACCTCGCCGACGAGATCGCCGACAACGACACCGTCGAGACGCTGAAGGAGCGGTTGGACAGAATAGCCGCCACCATGGCCTGCCATGGTTCGGTGCGGTCAGGGCGCCTGCTCAAGGCCGAGGAGATGAACGCGCTGCTGCGCCAGATGGAAGCGACGCCCGGCTCCGGCACCTGCAACCACGGCCGCCCGACCTATATCGAACTCAAGCTCGCCGATATCGAGCGGCTGTTCGGGCGGCGGTGAGCGCGCGCCAAGGCCCCTCACCCAGCCTCGGCTTCGCTCGGCTGACCTCTCCCCGGTGGGAGAGGAGACTTTCGGCGCCGGCGCCAATCTCTTCTCCCCGACGGGGAGACGGTGGCCGCGTAGCGGCCGGATGAGGGGGCAAGAAAAGAGCCGCTCGAAGCGGCTCTTTTCTTGAGTCAGGAAAAGTCTTCAATCCACCGGTCTACCGCTTCAAATTGACCACGATCACGCCACCCAGCGCCAGCGCGCCGCCCAGGATGCCGAGCAGCGACGGCACTTCGCCCAGCCAGAAGAAGCCGATCAAGGCGGAGGTCGGCGAGACGAGGTAGAGGAAGTTCGAGGCGCGCGCGGCAGGCAGGCGCGATAGCGCGGTCGCCCATGCGGCATAGGCGATCAGCGAGGGCACGATGCCGAGATAGATGACGGCGCCGAGACCGGCGGTGTCGGCGACCGCTGCCTGCGAAAACGCTTCCGGCAGGAAGGGCGACAGGCAGAGCGCGCCGAGCACCATGTTGGAAGCGGAAATAGTCAGCGGATGATGGCGGGCAAAGAGCGGCTTCTGGACGATGGTGTTGACGGCGGAGCAGAGCGCGGAGCCCAGCACCAGCAGCGCGCCGGCGTTGAAATGCAGGCCGTTCCCGTCGGCCACCGCGATGATGCCGATGCCGGCGAAGGAAATGACCGTGCCGAGCCACGCCAGACGCGAGAAGCGCTCGCCGAGCAGCGCCATCGCCATGATAGCGGTGAAGATCGGGCTGACATTGATGATGAAGCCGGCCGCGCCCGCCGAGACGGTGAGCTCGCCGAAATTGAGCATGGCCGTGTAGAGCGCGACGAAGATGGCGCCGCCGAAGGCAAAGCGCCACAGCTCGCCCATCCGGGGCAGTGCCGGGCGCTTCACCGCGAGGAAGATGGCGGCCGGAACCGCCGCGATGGCAAAGCGCAGCGCGCCGAGCTCCAGCGGCTGGAAGGCGGCAAGGCCGGCGCGGATCGCCGGGAAAGCCGAGGCCCAGCCGATGACCGTCAGCGTCACCGCTATTGCGGCGGCGGTGTCCATGCGCTGTGTCTCATTCAACGTGCCGGTGTAAGCGCTCATTGCCGTGGCCTCGTCTTTCTGCGTCATGAATGCAGAAAACGCCATTGCCGGCCGATTGACAAACGACCAATTCGAGGGTCAGCTGTGAGCATGGATCACAGCTCTGACCAGATACTGCCGCTTGAAACCCTGCGTGCGTTCGATGCGGCAGCGCGCATGGGGAGCTTTTCCGCGGCGGCTGAAAAACTCAACCTCACCCATGGGGCGGTGAGCCGCCAGATCGCCAAGCTGGAGGACTGGCTTGGCTTGAAAGTGTTCGAGCGCAACGCGCGTGGCGTGACGCTGACGATCGAGGGCAACCGACTGCATTTGAGGACCGCCGAGGCCTTCGCGCTGATCTCGTTCAACTCCGACCGTTGGGTCGAGCCGCGCGGCACCGCTGTGGTGCGGCTGGCCTCGATCCCCTCGGTGAGCGGGCTATGGCTGATGCCGCGCATGGCCTCGCTGGAGAACCATCCGACCAAGCTGCGCATCGTGCTCGACGTCGACAACCGCCAGGCCGATCTCGCCGACGAAGGCATCGACCTTTCGGTGCGCTGCGGGCGCGGCCGCATTCCGGGCCGCATCTCGGTACAGCTGTTCGAGGAGCATATTTTCCCGATCGCCTCGCCGGAGCTGGCGAAGGAGATCGGACGAGGCGATCCTGCCCGGCTGCTGAAATTCCCGCTGATCAACGATTCCGACGCGTCCGCCTGGCGCGCCTGGCTCGCGGCGCAGGACATGGACTATCGCCCGCGTCCGCAGGACCGGCGTTTCGAGGACTACAATCTGGTGCTCGATGCGGCCGCGCATGGATTGGGCATCGCGCTGGCGCGGCCGCCGCTGACGGCAGACCAGCTCCAATCCGGCCGCATCGTTGCCGTCGACGAGCGCGCTGCGCTCAATCCGGTGTCTTATTGGATGGACCGCCCGGTCGGCCGGCCGCGCGCGGCGGCGGCGGACCTTGCCAGGCGCATCGCCGAACAGGCTGGGCTTGCTCCGGAGGCCGTGGAGGCTTTCCTGCAGGACGACGTCTAGAGCGTTTCACCGTTTCGCTGAAACGGCGAACCGCTCTATCTCCTTATTTTTTAATGCAGTTCCGGACGGAAAGGCTACGGCGAAGTCGCCGAGCCTAACCGCTCACAGTTTTGCTGGAACTGCTCTGGGCGGGGTCAGCGAAGCAACAACACCATAATCGTTGCCGTCACCGCCGAGACGATGGCCGTGACGACCGAGATCGTCCAAAGGGATATCGGCGCGGATTCCGATCGCGGGGCATGACCAGCCGGACCAACTGCGGCACCGCGCGGCCGCGGCGCGTTGGCGTTGGCCGCGACCAGCACCGCGGCGGAAGCGACGGTCGGCGAAAATGTCGACAATGGCGGAGCGACCGCGGGGCTCGGCGTGGTGTCGACGACCACTGCCGGTGGCGGGGCGAAGCCGCGCGATGCCTGACCGGTATCCGTCGCCGCTCTGCCCGTCGAAGGTGTTGCCGGCGCATCGCCCGAGGCGGCATCGGGCTCCATGACGGCCCGGTAAGCGTTCTCGACCTCGGAGGACGACAGGCGTGGCGATGCCTGAGCCGCAGGGCGCGGCAGCGCGCTTTGCAGCGACTGGGCCGCGATTTGCGCCGCCTGCACCATTGATGGCACCGGCGGCTGGACCAGCGTCCTGATCAAAGCCGCCGTCGCCGGATCGGCCTTCGGCGACGGCACCGCCTGCGGGGTGAGCGCCTCATTGATCAGCGTGTTCAAGCGGGTCGGAGTGATGTCCATGCCGGGGCTCCGGGAACCATTTGTCGCCGCAGCCATACCGGATGAGCATTGCGTCAAGCTTGACGTTGCTTGCGATTTATGGCGATTGAAACCCGATGAACTGCAGCGTCCTCTCATGATGAACCGTTTCGAAGGCCCGGGCGGCAGGGAAGCCCGGATTCGTTATCTCGACGGCGACTTCCAAGTCACCAGTCCGGGCGCTTTCGTGCGCTGTGCGGTGACGGGCGAGAACATTCCGCTCGACGAGCTCAAATATTGGAGCGTCGCCCGGCAGGAGCCCTATGTGAACGCCGCGGTGTCGCTTGCCCGCGAGATCGAGATGCACCCGGAATTGCGCAAGCGGGGATAAGCCTTGCGAGCCCATGGCGCCTTGGCAGCCAAGCTCGACCGCTCAGGTACTTACATTGAAAAACTTCAGGAAATCTCTCAAGACACTTCTTCGCATGCTGCTTGTCATGCGTGCGAGATGGCGCGACCGGGCGGTGTCGAGGGCGCCCCGATTCAAGCTGACGGCCTGCGCCATCTTCCGCGAGGAAGCGCCGTTCCTGGCCGAATGGATCAGGTTCCATCAGAATGTGGGATTCGAGCATTTCTATCTCTACAACAACTTCTCGACCGACGACTTCAAAGCCGTATTGAACCCGTTCATCCAGGAGGGCCTAGTTACGCTGGTCGACTGGCCGCGGCCGGTGGGGCAGCTGTCGGCTTATGGGGACTGTATCCGCAGGCGCTGGCGCGAAGCGTTGTGGATCGGATTCTTCGACATCGATGAGTTTTTTTTCGCGCCCGACGGACGTGACGTACCCTCGGTTCTGAGGGATTATCGCGACCTGCCAGGCGTTTGCGTCTGGCAAGCTTTCTATGGCTCCTCCGGCCAGGTCGAGCGACCGGAACGGCCGGTGGTCGAGGCCTATACGATGCGAGCCGGGCCGGACATCACGACGGTCAAGACAATCCTCAACCCGCGCATGGTCTACAGGGTGGGCGTCCATCAGTCGAAATTCCTGTCCGGTGAAGGGATGGACACCCGTCGACGGACCATCGTGCCCGGCATGCCTCCCCAGTTCGATATCCTGAGGATCAATCACTACTGGTCGCGATCACTCGCCGACCTCGACCAGAAAATCCGGCGCGGCGACGCCTCGACTTCCGTGCTGCGCGACAGGGATTGGCATTTCGACTTCGAAAGCAAGCTCAATGTCGAGCGCGACGAGGCGATCTTGCAGGCGATGCGGCGCGCAGGATAGCCGTAGCCACTTGTTCACCTCCCCTCATCAAGCTCGAAGCTCAGCCCCGCATCTTGCGCTGACGCCAGGCGTCGAGCGTCTCGTCGATGATGCGTTCGGGCACATGATCGAGCTCGAACACGGCCTCGATGTCGAGCACGTCCAGCTGGGCGACGAAATCGGCAGGCGTCTCGCCATGGCGCAGCCGCGCGGCGTCCTTTGCCGTGGTGACGAGGCGCAGCCCCTCCTGCCGGGCGAGCGCCAGGAGATCGGCAAGCTCGTCCTGGGCGTAGAAATGATGGTCCGGAAAGGCGCGCGACTGAGCCACTTCGCCGCCCGCGCCACGCACCGTGTCGAAGAATTTCTCCGGATGGCCGATGCCGGCAAAGGCCAGGAAGCGGCCGCCGGCGAAGCGCGACGGATCGGCCGGCTCGACATGCGCCAGGAAGATCGGCCGCCCGGCGCGCGCCGCCTGGCGCACGACGCCGTCGGCGGCGGCCCCCTCGCCCATCTTCAGCAAGCCGCTGGTGAAGACCAGTTGGTCGACGACCTTGGCGCGGAGCGGGCCGCCCGGGATGACGCGGCCGTTGCCGATGCCGAAGCGAGCGTCGACCACGACCAGCGCATAGTCGATATGGATGCGCGCCGACTGGAACCCGTCATCCATGATCAGGAAGTCGCAGCCATGTTTTTCGATGAGCAGCTTCGCGCCGGCAGCGCGGTTCGCCGTCACCGCGACGGGCGCATGTTCGGCCAGGAGCAGCGGCTCGTCACCGACATGCTTGGCGGCGTCGTGATGCGCATCGACGACATGCGGCTTCGCGAACGAGCCGCCATGGCCGCGCGACAGGAAGCCTGGCGTGAGCTGCATGCGTCTGGCCTGCTTGGCCAAAGCGATGGCGACCGGTGTCTTGCCGCTGCCGCCGACGGTAAGGTTGCCGACGCACAGGACCGGCGCTGCGACCTTCTCGCGCGGCGCGTGGCGCATGCGGCGGCCGGCGACCAGCCCATAGATCGCCGATGCGGGCGACAGCGCAAGCACGCGCCAGTCCGGCTTTTCCCACCAGAAGGGTGGCGCTTCGCTGGTCATCGCGCCTGCCCCATGCGTCTCGGCTTCGCGCATGGACTTTTCCAAAAATCGGATCCGATTTCTGGGGTCATGATCTAGCGCCCGTTTGCGCCTTTCAGGCGCGCCTTGACGACCAGAGGCTGGATATAGGGCTCCAGCGATTTCAGCGTGCGGGCAAGCGCGCCGCGCATTTCGTCGACGGTGGCGGCACCCGCCGCCATCATCTCGTGGCGCGCCGCTTCGTTGGTCAAAAGGAAATTGACGGCGCCGGCCAGCATGTCGCGGTCGCGCACCAGCTTGGCGCCGCCACTGTCGAGCAGCCGCTGATAGGCCTCACGGAAATTCTGCACGTTACGCCCGGCCAGCACGGCGGTTTCGAGCATCGCCGGCTCGAGCGGGTTCTGGCCGCCTTGCGAAGTCAGCGAGCGGCCGACAAAAGCGATCTCGGTCAGCCTCAGATAAAGCCCCATTTCGCCGATCGTATCGCCGAGCAGGATGTCGGTATCGTGGGAGATGCGGTCATCCTTGCTGCGCCTTGCCACGGACAGCCCCATGCCGGAAATCTGAGCGGCCAGCGCATCGGCGCGATCGGGGTGACGCGGCACGATAATGGTCAAGAGCCCGTGATGTCGCTTGTGCAGGCTGGCATGGACCTCCGCGGCCACGACCTCCTCGCCATCATGGGTCGAGATCGCAGCCCAGGTCGGGCGGCCGCCGATCTGGCGCTGCAGGGTGGCCAAGGTCCGCTCGTCGACCGGCGGCGGGTTGGTGTCCACCTTGAGGTTGCCGGAAACGGTGACCGGCCGGGCGCCCAGCGCGCGGAACCGCTCGCCGTCGACATCCGACTGGGCAATGACGTGGGCAAGATTCTCGAACAGCGCCTCGGCAACGCCGGCGCGCTTCTTCCAGGACATGAAGGAGCGGTCCGACAGCCGGCCGTTGACCAGAACCTGCGGCACGTTGCGGGCGCCAAGTTCCAGGATGGTCATCGGCCAGATTTCCGATTCGGCGATGATCGCCAGTTCCGGCCGCCAGTGATCGAGGAAGCGGCTTACCGCGGGCTTGAGATCGAGCGGCACATATTGGTGGATGATGCGGCTGCCGAGGCGCTCTTCGGCGACCTTGGCCGAGGTCACCGTGCCCGTGGTCAAGACGATGTTGACGCCATAGTCGAGGATGCTCTCGACCAGCGGCACCACCGCGATCGTCTCGCCCACGCTTGCGGCATGGATCCAGATCACCGGTCCTTCCGGACGGGGGCGGCCGGCGACGCCATAGCGTTCTCGGCGGCGGACACGATCCTCCTTGCCGCGCGAGGCGCGCCAGGCGACATAGGGGCCGATCAGCGGATAGGCGGCCGCTCCCGCATAGCGATACGCAGTCAGGGCCGCACGCGCCCAGCGCTCGCTCATTTGCCGCCGTCCACGAGGCGATAGGCCTCAGCCGTCGCGGCGTTGAGGGAGGCCGTGACCTCCTGGCGCTTGCGCTCCATCTCGGCATCATCGGCATCGGCGGCCACGAAGACAGGCTGGCCCACGATGACCGCGGAGCGGCCGAACGGCAGGTTGATGGTGGTCTTGTCCCAGCTCTTCTCCAGCACCTTGCGGCGGCTGGTGGCGATGGCCGATGGCAGGATCGGCCGGCCGGAAAGCCTTGCCAGGAGAACGATGCCAAGCCCAGCGTCGCGCGGCGTGCCATTCGGAATGTCGGCGATCATGGCGACGTTCTTGCCGGTGGCGAGCGCCTTCCTCAGCGCGATCAGGGCCTTGGCGCCGCCCTTGTCCAAATGCCTCGAATTGTTGCGGCCGCCGGAGCCGCGCACCGCCTCGATGCCGAATTTCTCGATCATCAGCGCCTGGAGCTCGGCGTCGGCGCTGCGCGAAACCATGGCGACCAGCGGCCGGCCCTCGGGGTAATAGGCAGGGGTCAAAAGATGCTGGCCGTGCCAGAGCGCGATGATGCCCGGCTCAAGATGCGCATAAGCGCCGCCGGCTACTCGGGTCGAGCCTTCGACGAGCGGGCTGGTGACCCGAATCAACCGCAAGAACCAGGCGAACAGGCTGGCGATGAAGTTCTTGACGAAACTCGACTGCGCCAACGGCTCGCGGATGCGCCGCCACAGCGTGCGCGTTCCGCCGCGTCTGCCGGCGCGCGGCCGGGTCGCCCCTTTCACCGCTTCATGCTCCATCGACGTCAACCGCCGACCTTCGATTCTGGATCGAGCAAGCGGTGCAGATGAACAACGAAATAGCGCATATGAGCATTGTCGACACTTGCCTGCGCCTTCGCCTTCCAGGCGACGTGCGCCGATTGATAGTCGGGATAGATGCCGACAATGTCGAGCGCGTCCAGGTCGCGAAACTCGGTTCCACCCAGCTTTTTCAGCTCGCCACCGAACACCAGGTGCAAAAGCTGCTTCTTTCCGTCTTCCACGGCCATGCCGATCCTTCGTAGATTCATGAGTTTTGTGAAACGTTTAGCCCAAAGCAGCCGATTTTGGAACTGCGGGCCGACTCACCCTTGGTCAACCCCGGCGATGACCCTGGCGAGCACGCCGAGCAGTTCGCCGCTGCCCGCGGCGAGCGCGCCATGGTTGATCACCTCGCCGGCATAGCGCGGCGGCTTGCCGGTGCGGTCGAGCAATGCTCCGCCCGCCTCGGCAAGGATGAGGTCGGCGGCGGCGATGTCCCAGTCATGCGCGCTCGGCTTGACGAAGGTCGCATCGAGCTTTCCGGCGGCGATCATCGCCAACCGATAGGCAAGCGAAGGGATGTAGGCCGTCCGCCGCAGCCTGTCCTGCCATGCCGGCGGCATTAAGTCGACCAGCGGCTTGGGCCCGCCGATATCGACGCTTTCGCCCAGCGGTCGCACATGGATGCGCTTGTCGTTGAGATAGGCGCCCTCGCCCGGCAGCGCCCAATAGGTCTCGCGTTTGGCCGGGCATTCGAGCACGCCGGCGAGCGAGCGCCCGTTCTCGACCACAGCGACGCTGACGCACCAGGAATGCAAGCCATCGAGAAAGCCGCGCGTGCCGTCGATCGGGTCGACCACGAAGGTGCGGCGGGCCGACAGCCTGGCATGGTCATCGGCGGTCTCCTCCGACAGCCAGCCATAATCCGGACGCAGCCGGAGCAAGGTCTCGCGCAGGTAGGCGTCGGCGGCGTGATCGGCCTCGCTCACCGGCGAGGTGCCGCCCTTCATCCACACCTGCGGGTTCTTGCCGAAATAGCCCATGGCGATGGCGCCGGCCTCGCGGGCGGCGTCGCGCAGCAAAGCGAGATCGTCGCGGGCCTCGCTCGAGGTCAATTGGTCAAGCGCCGGCAAGGGTCATCCCTTCGATCAGGAGCGTCGGCGCCGCGGTGCCGAAATTGCGGTCGAGATCGTTCGCCGGAACCATGTTGAGGAACATGGCCTTCAGGTTCGAGGCGATCGTCACCTCGGCGACCGGATAGGCCAATGCGCCGTTCTCGATCCAGTAGCCGGAAGCGCCGCGGCTGTATTCGCCGGTCACCATGTCGACGCCCTGGCCGAACACCTCGGTGACATAGAAGCCGCTCTTCAACGAGGCGATCAGATCTTCCGGCGAGCGCTCGCCGGGCTCGATGGCAAGGTTGGTCGAGGACGGCGAAACCGACGAGCCGCTACGCGAGCCGCGCCCGTTGGTGACAAGGCCGAGCTCGCGCGCGGCCGAGGTGGACAGGAACCAGTGATTCAAGACACCCTTCTCGACCATCAGCAGCTTCTCGCCCTCGATGCCCTCGCCATCGAAGGGGCGCGAGGCCTGGCCGCGCCGCCGCAACGGCTCGTCGGTGACGGTAATCGCGGCCGACGCCACCTGCTTGCCCATCATGTCGCGCAGGAAGCTGGTCTTGCGGGCGACCGCGGCGCCGTTGATGGCGCCGGCGAGATGGCCGGCAATGCCGCGCGCGACGCGCGGATCGAACACTACGTCGACCGGGCCGGTCTTCGCCTTGCGGGCGCCGAGGCGGCGAACGGTACGTTCGCCCGCCTTGCGACCGATGTCCTGCGGCGTGTCGAGGTCGGCGAAATGCTGGCGCGACGAGAATTCGTAGTCGCGTTCCATCGCGGTTCCCTCACCCGCAATGACGCTGGTCGAGCGCGAGAAACGCGAGGCGACATACTGGCCGACAAAGCCATGCGAGGTGGCGAGAACCATGCCGCCCAAGCCGGCGCCGGCGCTGCTGCCGGCGGAATTGGTGACGCCCTTGACGGCCAACGCGGCCGCTTCGGCAGCAAGTGCTGCTTCCTTCAGCTCGTCTGCCGATACCTCTGTCGGGTCAAAAAGATCGAGATCGCGCAAATTGCGTGCGAGCAGCGCGGGATCGGCGAGGCCCTGGAACGGGTCTTCGGGCGAAACCCTGGCCATCGCCACGGCACGCTCGGCGAGCGCCTTCGGGTCGGATGCGGCGGTGGCCGAGACGCTCGCCACACGCTGGCCGACGAAGACGCGCAGCGACACGTCCTCGCTCTCCGACGATTCGGTGCCTTCGACCTTGCCCAGCCGAACCGACACGCCGGCCGAACGGCCGCGCACCGCCACCGCGTCGGCCGCATCGGCGCCGGCGCGCCTGGCGGCCTCGACGAGCGCCGCGACGCGATCGGTCAATTTCGCTGCGTCGAGCTTATCGGTCATGCGGTTGTTCCTGTTCGTTCACGCGGTCTGTCAGGTCGGGATCACGCCCGCGCCCATCCATTGTGCTCACGCACGTCTCTGGATGCTCATGCACCATCTGCTGGATGCCCACGCACCATCTATTGTTCCATTGCCGCTTGTGCAATGGGCTCAGGACAATCAGGATACCGCGGCCAAACCGTCCAAAGCGACCGGAAGGGGTTCCGGTCGCTGGAACAGTGTCACGTTCTGACGAAGTGGGCTTGGCCGCGCGCGCTTCAGCGCCGGGCTAATGGGGGAAGGATGGATTATTTTGTCGACGGAGAGTTTACCCATGACTGGACCTCCCATCACCTGAAGCTTTGGGAGGAGTTTCTCGGCGACAAGGCCGGCACGGCGACGGCTGTGCTCGAAATCGGCTCGTTCGAGGGGCGTTCCGCGCTATTTTTCCTGCAATTCCTGCCAAAATCCCGCATTACCTGCGTGGACAGCTTCCAGGGCAGCGAAGAGCATCTCGAGCCTGGCTCGAAGCATGAATCGGATATGGCCGAGGTCGAACGACGCTTCGACCGCAACCTCAAGCCCTTCGCCGGCCGGGTCGAGAAACGCAAAGGCCATTCGTTAACGATCCTGCCCGGCCTTGCCGGCGAAGGACGGCTGTATGACGTGGTCTATGTCGACGGCGACCATTGCGCCACGTCCGCCTACAGCGATGCCCGACTGGCCTGGGACCTGCTCGACAATGACGGTGTCATGATCCTGGACGACTACCGGTGGGGGCCGGATCTGCCGCTGGCCAGGCGTCCCCAGGCAGGGATCGAAGCCTTTCTGAGCCAGGTCGCCGGAGAATGCGAGCTGTTGCACCGGGGCCAGCAGATCGTCATTCGCAAGAGCGAGATCGTCGCGGCCAAATCATTCACGATCGCCGGCCGCGACATTGACGGGCTCGCCGGCGGCGCGCTGTCGCCGCCGCTGGTCAGCTTCGTCGTCATCAACTGGAACTACGGCGGCTATGTCGGCGCGACGATCGATTCCATACGCCGGCAGGACTACCCGCATTTCGAGTGCATCGTCATCAACAACGGCTCGACCGATGACAGCGCGGAGGTGATTGCCCGGCATATTGAAGGCGATCCGCGTTTCCGGGTCGAGACGCTGGCGCAGAACCACGGCCAACTCGGCGCCGCCCTATGGGCTCTGGACAAGGTGAACGGCGGATTCGTCACCTTCGTGGACGCGGACGACGTGCTGTTCGACAACTACGCTTCGACGCACATCCAGGTGCATATGGCATTGCAACGAAGCGTCGGCTTCACTTCGGCCAACGTCGCAGAGATGGACTCGACAGGCACAGCCCTGACGGCCTCGTACCAGCAACTCCGGCTGAACAGACCGGGCGCGCAGCGAGGCCTGCGAGGTGAGCGGACCGTGCTGCGGCTGCCGACCGTCTCCCCGTCTCAATACCGGCTCCTCGACACCAGCACGGCGACCATACCGCGTGGGCACGTCGGCTGGCTCTGGGCGCCGGGCAGCGCCAACATGTTCCGCACCTCGGTCCTGCGTCTGTTGCGGTTGGACGATGGCGGCAATTCTTGGATGACGTCGGCCGACGGCTATTTCAATACGATATGCCATGCGGTTGCCGGCAGCGCGCTGATCGACATGCCCTTGTCCGGCTATCGCCTGCACTCAAGCAATTATTTCGCCACGGGCGAAAGCATGGAGGGCATTCGCACCGGTACCAGAGAATACGCGGCCAAATTGCGGAAATTCACATATGAAAGCGTCAAGTATCTGATCGAAGGAAGCGAAAGGTTCGACTGGCTCTTAGGGGGCGAGTTCTGGCCGGTCGTGGACCGGGTCACGCGAGAAAACCCCGACAGGCTGCGCGACTATTTCAGCGACGAGATCGCGGTCGAGATATTCAAGCGCAACGCGCCGCAATTAAGGTCTGTTTTCGGTGCCAGGAGGTTCGGCAGAGAGGTCCTGGTCCGCTTTTCCGGAGCCCAGGCAAGATTTATCCTCAGAGCCGGTTTCGGAGGCCGAATTCCGATGCGCGTCCTGTCGAAATCGCTGTTCGGCGATGTCCGCATCTCTCTGAGGATCGGACGGAAGCGACAATGACCGCGCCGAAGATCAGCTTCGTCATCATCAACCACAATTACGGCCAGTATGTCGGCCAGGCGATATCGAGCGTTCTGTCGCAGGACTACGCCGAGTTCGAATGCGTTGTCCTCGACAACGCCTCGACCGATTCAAGTCGGGATGCGATCAGGCAATTCGAAAACGCGGACAACAGGTTGCGCATCGAATATCTGGACAGAAACCTCAATCAAATGGGTGGCTTTCTGCATGTCATCGACCGGCTGTCGGGCGAGTTGGTCTGTATCGTCGATGCCGACGATTTCCTATTTGCGAACTTCGCCGCGTTTCACGTCCAGCTTCACCTCGATTGCGGCGAGCGTATCGCGGTGACATCGGGCGGCGTTTGTGAGGTTGATGGAACCGGCGCCATGCTGACGCCAAGCTACGCATTCTTTTTGCATAGCAAGGCCGGCACGGCGATGTGTCCCGGCGACGCCGAGGGTGTGCCGCGTTTGTTAAGCCAGTCTGACCGGGAGCTGTTGTGGCGACAATCGACACTCATCGCGCCACACGAACATGGGTGGCATTGGTCGCCAGGTACGGCGAACATGTACAAACTATCGTTCCTGAAACGGGCACGGCCAATGTTGAATGTGGTCAATTCAACGTCCACCGACAACTATTTCATGCCGTTCCTGAGCGCGTTGAGCGGCTCGGCTTGCATCGACATACCGCTTTCGGCCTATCGGATACACGGCAGGAATCGCTACAGTGTCATTCCGGCAGGCCCGGGCTTAAGGCCGACCAGCAAACAATCCGCCGCGCGCACCTATGCAGACAGGAAGGCAATGGTCCGGACTCTGGCGTCGCGTGCCCGCGATTTCGTTTCCACGCACGCCGAGACGTTCTGGATGATAATGGACGCCGCGCCTGTCCCCGACGGGGTTTCCCGGCATGACTATTTCAACGATCCAGTTGTCCAGGACATTTTGCGCGAACATTTTGACGAACTCGTCGCTGCGTGCGGCAAAACACAAACCAGCAAAGCATTGCGTGCGCGCATGGGGCGAAAGAGCCACGACGTGTTCATGGCCAGGGTGCGCGATGGAAATGCCCCCGCGAACAGGACAGCGCCATGAAGTGCTTGCAGCTCAGTGGCTGGCCACCGGCGCCCAGATCACGTCGTCGATCCTTGCGGCTCCCGTCGCCAGCATCACCAGCCGGTCGAAGCCGAGGGCCGAGCCGCTGGCTTGCGGCATGATGGCCAGAGCGGCGAGGAAATCCTCGTCCAGCGGATAGCGCTCGCCATAGACGCGTTCTTTCTCGTCCATCTCGGCGGCGAAGCGGCGGCGCTGCTCGGCTGCGTCGGTGAGCTCGCCGAAGGCATTGGCAAGCTCGACGCCGCAGCAATAGAGCTCGAAGCGCTCGGCAACGCGCGGATCTTCAGCGCTCGGCCGGGCGAGCGCCGCTTCCGAAATCGGATAGCCGCATAAGATGGTGGCCCGCCCCTGCCCCAGCACCGGCTCGACTTTTTCGACCATCACCCGGCTGAACAGGTCGGCCCAGTTGTCGTCGGGCGCAGTGCGCAGGCCGGCGCGGACCAGTGCCTCGTGAAGGGCGTCGCGGTCGGTGCTGCCGTCGGCCGATACGGTCGCGAGCAGGTCGATGCCGGCGTGGCGCAGGAAAGCCTCCGCCACGCTCAGCCGCTCCGGCTCGGCGAACGGATCGGCCTCGCGGCCGCGAAAACGGAAACTCTTGGCACCGGCCTTTTCCGCGGCAAGCGCCAGGAATTCGGCGCAGTCGGCCGTCAGACGCTCAACTGTATCGCCGACGCGGTACCATTCGAGCATGGTGAACTCGGGGTGGTGCAGCGGCCCGCGCTCGCGGTTGCGCCAGACCGGGCCGAGGCTGAAGATGCGTTCCTCGCCGGCGGCGAGCAGCTTCTTGCAGGCGAATTCCGGCGAGGTGTGGAGATAGAGCTGCCGGCGCGATGCGTCGGGCCCGATCGCCTCGGTGGCGAAGGCGGCGAGATGCGCCTCGTTGCCCGGCGAAACCTGCAGGGCCGAGGTCGTCACCTCGACGAAATCGCGCTGCGCGAACCAGCCGCGCAGGGCGGCGGCGATGGCATTGCGCGCCATCAGCCGGGGCCGGCGGTCGGCATGGATATGCGGCGTCCACCAGGGCGAAGCGGCGGTCATGGGCAGGAAAATCGCCCGACAGGCTGGCGGTTCGGCGCAAGATGCGCTAGGGCGCACGCGATGGCCGCCGTCGCCGCTTCGCGGAAATCGACGCTTGCAGGCCGAAAAACTCGAACGGGATCGAATATCGTGGTCAAGGTCATCGCCAGTTCCTTACGCAAAGGCAACGTCGTCGATAAGGACGGCAAGCTGTATGTCATCCTCTTTGCCGAAAACATCCACCCTGGCAAGGGCACCCCGGTGACCCAGCTCGACATGCGCCGCATCGGCGACGGGGTGAAGGTCTCGGAGCGCTACCGTACGACCGAAATGGTCGAGCGCGCCTATGTCGAGGAGCGCGAGCACACCTTCCTCTATTCCGATGGCGAAGGTTTTCACTTCATGAACCCGGAAAGCTACGACCAGGTCGTGGCTTCCGAAGCCGTGGTCGGCGACATGGCGCCTTACCTGCAGGAAGGCATGGCCGTGCAACTCGCGCAGTTCAACGGCGTGCCGATCTCGCTGGTGCTGCCGCAGCGCGCCACCTTCGAGGTGGTCGACACCGAGCCGGTCACCAAGGGACAGACGGCGTCTTCGTCCTACAAGCCGGCGATGCTCTCCAACGGCGTGCGCACAGCCGTGCCGCCACATATCTCGGCCGGCACGCGCGTGGTGGTGATGACCGCCGACGGTTCTTACGTCGAGCGCGCCAAGGACTGAGATTTTAGGTCGATTTGTAATGGCTCGCCTGAGCATAGGCGGGCCTGCAATCATGCATAGTTGGCTTTTTTGACCCGTATCCGCCAGTTTCGCCTGCGGACGATGGCTTTACGCCTCACTTCAGCGGCGCGAACCACGAATGCCGGCACCTGAAAGCTGAAATATTGTTGGCACCAAAGGCCCGCGCCGCCTCATGGGCATCTGCTGATTGCCCAAATACCCAGCGCACGCTGCGTTTTATCAAAGGCAGTTACACCCCCGAACGTTTAGCGAAAGGCGAGGACGCTTGTAGCGCCGCATCATTCCTTTGATGGATTTCAGAGGCCAAAAAGCAAGATAGCGTGCGGCGCGCGGAACGGGCGCGGTCGCCGTCATGCAAATAAGCAACAAACAAGCTCCTGCTTTGCAGGCAGTGATGAAAGAGGCCAAACGCGCCATAACGCCGCTTATCTGGTTCAGCGGCGGCATCAATATATTGATGCTCACCAGCTCGTTCTACATGCTTCAAGTCTACCACCGGGTGCTATCCAGCCACAGCGTGGAAACTCTAGCAGCGCTGTCGTTAATGGCCTGCGCGGCGATGCTGACAATGGCAGGGCTCGAAATGGTACGCGCCCGCCTGCTCTCAACCGTAGGCGCCTGGATGAACTCGAGGCTGGCCCCAGTCCTGTTGACCGCGTCAGTAGAGCAGTCGGCCGCCGCGCCGGGTCAGGGCAGCACGCGGTCTCTGCGCGATCTCGACCAAGTGCGGAATTTCTTCACCAGCCCGAGCATCTACCCAATCCTCGACGCACCGTGGGCACCAATCTTCTTCATCGCCATCTTCTTCATGCATCCGTGGCTCGGTTGGTTGGCGCTGGCCGGCGGGTGTGTGTTGTTCGCGCTGGCATTGCTCAACGAACTCGCTACCCGCAAACCGCTCACAGAGGCCGGCAACGCACAGGTGAGGGCCTTCATCCAAGCTGACTCGACAGTCCGCAACGCCGAGGTCGTCCAGGCCATGGGTATGCTGCGGCCATTGCTCGCCAGATGGCAAGAACAGCAGGATGAGGCGAGCATCGGACAAGCCGCCGCCGGCAACCGCGCCAGCGCAATCGCGTCTGTCGCGCGTTTCTGTCGGATGGCCTTGCAAATGGCGGTGCTCGGCCTCGGCTCTTACCTGGTGTTGCAGAACGAGGCCTCTCCCGGCGTCATGATTTCATCCTCAATCCTGATGGGTCGCGCCTTGGCCCCGGTGGAGCAAGCGATCACCACGTGGAAGGCGACGCTCGGGGCACGCGCCGCTTACAAGCGTCTTACCGCGTTTGTCGGCCAGCGACCTGAGACCAAAGCAGTGTGGTCTTTGCCACGCCCACAAGGAAAGCTCGAGGCAGAGAGTATTGTCCTCGCCCGGCAGGGTGGTGGTGAGCCTGTCTTGAAAGGCGTGAGTTTCCAACTCAAGGCCGGCGAAGTGATGGCGCTGATCGGCCCGAGCGCATCCGGCAAGACAAGCCTGGCTCGCGTTCTCGCCGGTGCTTGGCGCCCATCAGCCGGCCGCGCTTTGCTCGACGGCATGGACGTCGCCGAGTGGCCCGCCGAGGACCGTGGTCGGCACGTCGGGTATTTGCCGCAGGACATCGAGTTGTTCGCCGGCACGATCACCGAGAACATCGCCCGCTTCGCGAAGCTCAGTCCCGCGGTCTTCAACAGCGTGATCAAGGCCGCGCATCTGGCGGGCGTTCACGAATTGATCAAGGGCTTGCCGAAAGGCTACGAAACTCAAGTAGGGGATTCAGGCGCATCGCTGTCAGGCGGTCAGCGCCAACGAATCGGGCTGGCGCGGGCACTTTACGGCGATCCGGCCCTCATCATCCTGGACGAACCGAATTCCAACCTCGATCGCGAGGGCGAAGACGCGCTGATAGCCGCTATCAGCGCAGCTAAGGCGACGGGCACCACGATGATCCTGATCGCACACCGCCCAAGCATCATGGAGAAAGTCGACAAGGTGCTGGTGCTCAACCAGGGCAGACAAGAATTATTCGGGGCGCGTGACACGGTCTTCAACGAACTCGCCGCCCGCGCCAGGAGAGTGGCCCAGCTGCCCAACACCACTCACGTCACGGCGGTCACGTCATGACCCGCGCAAACCCAGCAGACAACGATATGAACATAGTCGCTCTCCCCCAGCCACTGCCACCCCCGCCGACGTTGCAACCGCTCCGTCTCAGAGCCGTCACGAACGCCGGTTTCTCAATCATGTTCCTGTTCTTCGGCGTGGCCGGCGGCTGGGCGGCCCTGGCACCGCTCGACAGCGCGGCGGTGACGACCGGAGTGGTCAAGGTCGACGGCGACCGCAAACTCATCCAGCACCTCGAGGGCGGCATTATCGCCGAACTGGACGCCGTCAACGGCGATGTCGTCAAGAAGGGCAAAGTGCTCATCCGTCTCGACAACACGCAAGCCAAGGCTCAACTGGACTCGATCCAAAACAAGATCGCCACACGCGAGGCGCTCGTCGCCCGTCTCCGGGCCGAACGCGATGGCAAGGACACGATCGAGTTCGACCAGGCATTGCTCGACAACCCGGACCCTGCCGTCAAGGACGCGGTGGCCACTCAACGTGACGTCTTCAACGCGAAGCACCGCAACCTGAAGGACGAGAAGGCAATCCTCGACGAACGCCGCCAGCAGACCGCCGAGCAAATTACCGGACTGCAACAGCTTATCGCGACCGAGGACAAGCGGATCGCGGCATTCGCGAACGAGAACAAAGACCTCGAGACTTTGCTCAGCAAGGGGCTCACCACCCGCGAACGCAACCTGACGCTCACCCAGCAACAACGCCAGACCGAGGGAGAACGTGCCACGAATGTCGCATCGATCGCCCGCGCCCGCAGCTCGATCGCCGAAATCGACATGCAAATCCTCAACCTTACAACTCAACAATTGAACGAATCCGTTGACGAATTGAGCAAGGTCGAAGCGGAGCTGTTCGACTTCCGGCAGCAAGCGCGCGCGACCGAGGATGTCCTCAAGCGCACCGACATCACCGCGCCCGTCGATGGAATCATAATGGACGTGAAAGTTCACACGGCGGGCGGAGTGGTGAAACCCGGCGACACGCTGATGACGGTCGTGCCGCTCGGCGAGAAGCTGGTTGTCGAGACAATGGTCAAGCCCGAGGACGTCGAGACGGTCGCCCCTGGCCAGACGGCCTATGTCAGCTTCCCGGCATTCGCCAAATACAACCTGCCGCAGCTCAGCGGAGTTGTGGAAACGGTGTCGGCCGATCGATTGGTGGATGAGCGCACGAACGCTCCCTACTTCTCCGCGACGGTGATCATCAACAAGAGCGAACTGGCCAAGCTTGACGGTCGCCGGCTGCTGCCGGGCATGACGAGCGAGGCCATGATCAAGACCGGTACCCGCACGGTGCTGGCTTATCTCGCCGAACCGCTCACGCAAAACATCCGTCGCTCTTTGCGTGAGAAATAATGCAAACATCAGTGGCTCGCGTGCGTATCCATGTCACAACAAGGGAGGATCCAGATTAAAGACACAAGTCTACACCTCACTCGTTATGTCCATTCCCACACCATAGAGTTATAAATCGCACAATTGTGTGCGCAGTAGGGAGGAAATACCGTGGCGAAAAATCCAGTAATTATAACAATCGGCCCCGATTTCTCACTGTCAGCGGCCAGCGTCGACCTGAACTTGCATAACCACACAGTGCAGCTCGAAGAGAACCCCCCGAGCGCGACAGTCGTCGACGAGTCCGCTTACTTCGCCGGCAGTAACGGCATCGCCTACACCACTGACTTCACCAACCCCACCGGGGATTATCTCCGTGTTTACACCGGCTCGGAATTCTCAGACCGAATGATCGGCGACGATCTCCTCAACCATCTTCTCGGCGGCGGCGGCAACGATTTCCTATACGGCGGCGGCGGTAACGATTGGATTGAAGGCGGTGACGGCAGCGATTCTATTGCCGGTGACGCCGGCGACGATTCCCTCTATGGCAACGCCGGCGACGACACCATCAAAGGTGGTGACGGTAACGACTTTATCAGAGCCGGTGACGGTAACGATATCATCAACGGCGGGGCCGGTGATGACGCCATCTATACCAGTGACGACAGCCAAGCCCACTACTCCCCCGGTGTCGACATAGTCAATGGCGGTGGCGGCAACGATTTTATCAGGGCCGGCCGTGACGGCGGCATATTCAATGGCGACGCTGGCAACGACACCATCACCGGCAGCGAGGGCCAGGACACTATCAACGGCGGGGCCGGCAACGACACCCTCTACGGCGACAACGGCGCTATGAATCGCAACAGCACCGACACCATCCACGGCGGTGCCGGTGATGATTATATCGAAGGTGACGTCATGTTTCTCCCGTCCGGCAGAGCTAACTTCCTGTACGGTGACGGGGGCAACGACACCATCGTCGGGTTTATCGGTGACGACACCATCAACGGTGGGGCCGGCAACGACACCATCGAAGGGGGTAGGGCAAATTTCTCGATCAATTCCGGCAGCGACACCCTGACGGGCGGCGGGGGTAACGACACCTTCGTCTTCCACAGCCACACCTTCGTCGCCGGCCAACATGACGTCATCACCGACTTCAAACACGGTGACGATAAGTTCGACCTGAGGGACACTCACGACACCGCGTTCCTGCAAGGCCCCAACTTTAACTCGGCACAGTCGGCTATCGATTATCTCCACGCGCACAATCTCTCTGTCGAGAGTACAGTAGTAAAGGTCATCGACGGTTCTGCCGTCGACCTCGTCAGTTTTAGCGACGACGCCGGCACCCTCGACCTCAACGTGTCGGTAAGCGCGTCGGCGGCGGCGCATATCACACAGGCGGACTTCCTCTTCGGCGCTCTGGTGTAACCTACAGTGAGGGGCGGTGCACAAGTCGCCCCCCCCAACACCTGATAGTGAGATACACGTATGCGGACAGAGGTAGGGAGTGCGCGGTTTAGGGGGTGCCCGAAGCGGTATCAGAGCCGACCTGGCCGCCTCCATACACCTCGGCCTCGGGCGGCGATAATACAGACGGCTTCCAAATCTCCGACGGGCTCGGCGGCGTGGACAAAGTCTGCTGCCGGGTATGTCGAGCGAGGCCATGATCAAGACCGGCACCCGCACCGTGCTGGCATATCTTGCCGAACCGCTCACGCAAAATATCCGTCGCTCATTGCGCGAGAAATGAAATCTTCAACAGCTCCGTACGCATCCTTTTCACAACAAAGGAGAACCCAGACCAAAGACACATATTTCATATCCGCAGTGTAGCGCCACAACGCGCACAATCTTGTGCACAACAGGGAGATGAATACCATGACTAAAAAGCCAGTCTTAGTATCAGTCGGCCCGGACTTCTCGCAGTCGACGGCGAGTGTCGACTTGAATCTGCACGCCCACACAGTCCAATTCGAAGAGAACATCCCGCCGAGCGCGACAGTCACCGACGAGGCCGCTTATTTCGCCGGCGGGACCGCATACACCACCGATTTCACGTACCCCGGCACCTGGTTCGGATCGGCTTTCTCCGACCGAATGATCGGTGACGATCTCACCAACCTATTTTCCGGTGGCCCCGGCAACGATTTCCTCCACGGCGGCGCCGGTGCCGACGCCCTCAACGGCGATGACGGCAACGATTTTATCACCGGCGGGGCCGGGAATGATCTTCTCGACGGCGGCGCCGGCAACGACACGATCAATGGCGGCGCTGACAACGACACAATCCGAGGCGGTATCGACAGCGACGTGATTCACGGCGGTACCGGGGACGACACTATCTACGGCGGCAGCGGGATTCGCCCGAGCGACGGTCAGGATCACACTCCCGGCGACACGAACGACACACTCTACGGCGGCGCCGGCAACGACACGATCTTCGGCAACGCCGGGGACGACTATATCGATGGCGGTGCCGGCAACGACACCCTCTACGGCGACGACACCGCCACGTCCCCCACCAGCGGTAACGACACCATCCACGGCGGTGCCGGCGATGACGTGGTAGAAGATAGTCACGGTACCAACACCCTGTACGGCGATGCCGGGAATGACACGATATTGGGTGGAGACCAGAACGACACCATCTATGGCGGCAGGGGCGCCGACATCATCCTCGGCGGCACAGGCGCGGACTGGATGTCGGCGAATAACGGCATCACCACCGGGGACGGCGCCCGGGACACCTTTGTCTTCTTCCCGGGCGACTCATCGGCTACCGTGCAGGACACCGTCCAGGGGTTCAAGCATGGCGAGGACAAAATCGATCTGCATGAATCGCGGCACGTCGCTTTGATCGTTAACGACGCTGCCGGTAGTAGCGGAACTTTCGTCTCGTCTCAGGCAGCTCTCGACTATCTTCACGCACACAACATATCCGCCGAAGGAGCAGTGGTGAAAGTCGACACCGGCAGCAGCGGGCTCATTGTCGGTTTCAGCGACGACGCCGGTACAATCGACCTAAACGTGGCGGTAGGCGAGACGGCGGCAGCTCACATCACTGAATCAGACTTCCTCTTCGCGTAGAAAAGTTGCGCCTGTAAAATTTGCAGTGGAGTACGAGCGCCAATTCTCGGTTATTGGGGTCAGCCCTTTTGGAGCGCGGCGCTCCGGCGGGGCGGCTGCGTAATGCCGACAACAGAGAGCCTCCCGACGCCGATCGAGATGCGCGATCGTCCCGTCCTTGAACCGAACCCAAAGGCGGGCATCGGCAGCGCCGGCGCCTTGAGCAGAGTTGCGCCATAGCAAATTGATGATGCACTTTCCCGGAAAGTTCGCCGTTAGATTTACGCGGCGCCGGAACTGTTCCGAAATTACCGAAACGTCTACTATGTCTGCATGCACGGGACTCGCATCGCTTTTGGTCCGTTCGTACTCGACCCCGACATCGGGACGCTCCTTAGGGAGGAGATCCCGGTCGCTGTTGGGCATCGTGGACTGACGCTGCTTGCTGCGCTTGCGGCACGGCCCGGCGAGATCCTGACCAAGGCCGAGCTGCTGGACGCCGCCTGGCCGGGAACCGCCGTTGAGGAAGGCAACCTTACCGTTCAAATTGCGACACTAAGGAAGGCACTCGGTACGGCTGATAATGGCGGTGAGTGGATCGCCACGGTGCCTCGCGTCGGCTACCGCTTCACCGGGACTGTCAAGCCGGTGGCGAGCGCGTCCTACAAACCGATACCACCGTCCGGCAAGCCTTCGATCGCGGTGCTGCCTTTTGCCAATCTGGGCGGCGATCAGGACCAGCAGTATCTCAGCGACGGCATAACCGAGGACATAATCACGGAGCTGGCCAGGTTTCGCTCCCTCCTCGTCATCGCGCGCAATTCGTCTTTTCAATTTCGCCATCCGGCAATGGACATCGCCGAAGTACATCGCACACTCGGAGTTCGCTATCTCGTCGAAGGCAGCATAAGAAAACTCGGTGATCGCATTCGGATCACCACACAACTGATCGACGCCGCCACCGGCACCCATCTGTGGGCCCAACGCTACGATCGGGCCCTTAACGACATCTTCGCGTTGCAAGACGAGGTTGCGGCGCTTATCGCCTCGATGGTTGAAGGGCAAGCGGAGGCGGAATCGGCGACCCGCACCAGACGCAAGCCACCCGCCGATTGGGATGCATACGACTACTACCTGCAGGGGCGCGCGCACTTTTACCGATATGAGCTGGAAAAGTCCGAGCCTCTCTTCGTCCGGTCCGTCGATCTCGATCCGACATTCGCTCAAGCCCACGCCTTCCTCGCGCAGGCCCTCGTCGGCAGATTTTGGTACGACAACGATTCGCGGACGCTACAGAAGGCCTGGGACTCGGCACGGACGGCGCTGTCTCTCGACAGAAGCGATGGCGTCTGTCACCAGAGCATGGGGCTGGTGCTTGTACACATGCGCCAGCATAGCGATGCCGGAGTGCATTTTGAGCTCGCGCGCTCGTTGAACCCGCTAGACGTGAATATAGCTGGGGATTACGCAAGCTGGCTCAACTACGGCGGACGGGCCGAGACGGCACTCGACGTGCTCGAAACCGCGCTCCTGCGCGAGCCGTTGCCTCCGGTGTGGTTCTGGGAGGTGAAGGGCAGCTCTCTGTTCCTGCTTGGAAGGTACTCGGAAGCTGTCGGTTCGTATCGGAAGGCCGGTGACCAATTCTTCATTCACGCCTTCCTCGCAGCGTCATACGCACATTTGGGCGAGATGGAGAAGGCTCGCGCTGAAGTCGAGGAAGCACTGACAAGGAAACACGACCTGACTGTCCGGCTGATTTCAGGTCTCCCGTTCACCGATCAAGTCGCCCTTGAGCTTTTCACGTCGGGCTTCAGAAAGGCCGGTTTTCCCGTGTGAACGTATCTACGATCCCAGCCTATCTCGACTTTGGTAAACACGCGGACGATCCTGATACCCCGCAGGACAGCAGGCCCGCCTGCAACCAAGCGAGCCGCGGTCAGCACGGTTGCCCGCCGTCTGGATGTTAGGCTCTCACCCGAAGCGATAAGGCGATCCTGCCAGCGATGACAGGTACAAAGTGGTGACCTTGGCCCCAAAGCCCAGCTTGGCTAGACTTCGAAAGATGCTGGACGCCATTCACCACGTCGCGCTTATCTGCACCGACTACGATCGGTCGCGACGGTTCTATGTCGAGCTCCTCGGCCTGGACCTGATCCGCGAGGTCTATCGGGAGGAGCGGCAGTCCTGGAAGGCCGACCTGCGGATCGGATCCGCCCAGCTGGAATTGTTTTCCTTCCCTGCCCCAGCGCCGCGGCCGTCTTATCCAGAGGCGACAGGGCTGCGGCACTTGGCATTTGCTGTGGGGAACCTCGAAGCCGTAGTTGTGCGCCTGGAAGCCGCCGGCGTTGCCGTAGAGCCAATCCGGATCGACCCATATACGGATCGGCGCTTCACTTTCTTTAGCGACCCGGATGGACTGCCGTTGGAACTCTACGAAGCGCAATAAAGTACCGTCTAATACGACCGTCGGCGTATCGCGCGCAGCAGCAATCCAGGCGGAACCCTAAGGCGGGTGACCAGTTGAAGGGGGATTGGAAAGGAGACAACGTCATGGCCGACGGTTCCGCCTTGCAACCCGCTGCTGCGATCGCTCACAAGAACCGCGCCCGCCAGCCGAACGAGAGCGCCGAGTACCGCAAGGCGCGCGAGGCCCTGTTGATCGAGGAGATCGAACTCAACCGCCACATCGCGCGCGTCGCCGCCCAGCGTCGCGCCCTGCCGCCTGGCGGCGAGGTGAAGGGCGACTATCAGTTCATCGGCGAAGCCAGTAGCGTGGCCGGCGCTAATCCCGTCGGCTTCGAGGAGCTCTTCGGCGATAAGGACACTCTGTTCGTCTACAACTGGATGTATGGCCCCAAGCGCCAGCGCCCTTGCCCCATGTGCACCGCGCTGCTGAGCTGCATGGACGGCAACGCCGACCACCTCCGCCAGCGAATCGCCCTCGCCGTCGTCGGCCTTTCGGCCATCGAGCGGCAGATCGCCTTCAAGGTAGAGCGTGGCTGGAAGAACCTGCCTTTCTACGCCGACGTCAACGGGAATTTTAGCCGGGATTACCACGCGATCATGGACGATGGGACCGACACCGCCGCCGAGAACGTCTTCACCTGGCGCGACGGAACCATTCGGCACTTCTGGGGCGCGGAATTAGGTTTCGAGTCAGCCGATCCAGGCAAAGACCCGACAACCGAGCCGGACTTGATGATGCTGTGGAACGTCCTGGACTGGACGCCGGAAGGTCGCGGGACCGACTGGTACCCGAAGATCACCTACTAAGCGGTCGAGATGGTTTGCCAGGGTCTGGCGTAGCGGAAAGGGTGGAGACCTGCCAATCCGCTCGCGGTCCCGCTTAAGGCATTCGCCAGTTTGTCATCAAGCGTCTGCAACTGGCGCTCAGCGGTCTATCCGCTTGCGAGCGTTCGGCGTAGCGGCTTATGCCGATGCTGAATCAGAGTCGACATGATCTGAAAACTGCCGGTCGGCTCCCTTCGGAGACGTGACGATGAGAGCACGGCGGCGTAGAGTATGTGCGCCGAGAATAGAGTAGCAGGGTGGTGTCTCCTGCGCCCGTAAGGGTTCTTCCCCGCCACGGCGTCAAAATCCCAAGATGGGTGATGGCGCGTGGCCTCGTGGTTCGCTCCATCACCAACAGGAGCGATTATGAACTACCTTTACCTAGCGGGTGCGATTGTAGCCGAAGTCGTCGGCACCGGCTTTATGAAGCAGTCGGACGGCTTTTC
Source organism: Mesorhizobium sp. B2-6-2 (assembly GCF_006440615.1). NCBI lineage: Bacteria > Pseudomonadati > Pseudomonadota > Alphaproteobacteria > Hyphomicrobiales > Phyllobacteriaceae > Mesorhizobium > Mesorhizobium sp. B2-6-2. The sequence continues at coordinate 27,178 of NZ_VFUG01000010.1, forward strand.
GAGACTGGTCCCAAGCACCATCACGACGGTCGCCTACGCAATCGCATTTTACTGTCTATCACAGACGTTAAAGACGATCCCGACGGGCGTCGCGTACGCCGTTTGGTCGGGGTCAGGCATTGTGCTCATCACTGCAATCGCTTGGGTGTTCCAGGGACAGAAATTGGACGTGCCCGCACTGCTGGGAATTGGATTGATAGTGGCAGGCGTAATTGTGATGAATATGTTCTCCAGGGCGGCAGGGCACTAAGTCGCGCGTCCGCTTTCCACCTAGTTGCGGACCTCCCCGTTTATGGGTTCACAGCCTAATTGGCCAGGATCAGGCAACCACTTCCACCGGCAGGCCGGCGGCTTTCCATTCCGGCATGCCGTCCTCCAGCCGGCGCGCGGAATGGCCGAGCGCGCGCAGCGCCGCGACCGCCTCGAAGGACATCACGCACCACGGGCCGCGGCAATAGGCGACGATTCCGCGGCCGATAGCGGCGTCGGTCGACCAGGCCCTGACTTTCCCCAGCGGGACATTGATGGCGCCCGGCACATGGCCGAGCGCGAACTCGTCGGCCGGGCGGACGTCGATCAGCGTCACCAGTCCCTCGCGCATCAGCGTCTGAAGCTCGTCGCGCGTGACCGGCCGCATGTCGTCACGCGCGTCGAAATAGCCGCGCACGATGCGGTCGACCTCGGCGAGCTGCCGCTCGGCAAAGCCGCGCACAGCGGCGAAGGCGGAAAGCACGCTGTCGTCGGCGAGCGAATAATGCACGAACTTGCCGTCCCGCTCGGCCGAGACGATGCCGGCGCGGCGCAGCGCCTGTAGATGCTGGGAGATGTTGGCGATCGGCTGGCCGAGCTTCGCCGCGAGCGCCTCGACGCTGCGCGCGCCTTGCGCCAGATGCTCGATCATTTCCAGGCGCAGCGGATGACCGAGCGCCTTGGCGACGATCGAAAACTGCTCGTACAGCGCCTGTTTCGGATTGCGGATTGACATAGTTTTTTCGCTAACGCATCGTCATTCAATAGATTTGTTGAATGACAGTTTCAGCTCAGACTGTCAAGCAAGGGCACGCTGCCCGATACATTCGCCTGTTCGGAGGAAAAAGCGATGATTCTCAGGCAGTTCCTGCACACCGACCCGGTGGCCGCTTCCTATCTGTTCGGCTGCGGCGGCAAGACTTCCGCGGCCGTGGTCGATCCGCTCGGCGACATCGCGCCTTATATCGAGGCGGCGCGCGCGACAGGCATGCGCATCCTCTATGTCGTCGACACGCATATCCATGCCGACCACATCTCGGCCGGACGCGCGCTGGCCGAGGCGACCGGCGCGGAATACGTGCTGTTCGAAGGGGCCGAAGCAGGTTTCCCGTTCCGGCGTGTCAAGGATGGCGAGGTGCTCGAGCTCGGCAATGTCACGGCGATGGTCTTGCATACGCCGGGCCACACGCCAGAGCATCTGAGCCTGTTGGTCACCGACCGGACGCGGTCGGCCGAACCCTGGTTCGTGCTCACCGGGCACACGCTGATGGTCGGCGATCTCGGCCGCACCGAGCTTGCTTCAAGCGCCGAGGACGGGGCGCGCGCGCTTTATGCCAGCGTGCGCCGCCTGAAGGAGTTACCCGACCATATCGAGGTGCTGCCCGGCGCCTATTCCGGCTCGGTTTGCGGCCGCTCGCTGAGCGGCAAGCCGACGTCGACCATCGGCTTCGAGCGACGCTTCAACAAGGCCTTCCGCATCGAGGACGAAGGTGAGTTCGTCGCCGCCATGACCGCCGACATCCCTCCCCCGCCGCCGCAGGCCGCCCGGACCCGGGTCGTCAACGCCGGAGCGAAATCTTGAACATAGCGGCGTCTGCCGTCGCGCTCGGCCTCAAGGCCAACTGGAAGCAGTTTTCGCTCCTGGTGCTGATCAACGCCTTTGTCGGCGGCATGGTCGGCATCGAGCGGACCGTGGTGCCGCTGATCGGTGCGGAGGAGTTCGGCGTGGCCTCGACCACGTTGGTCGTCTCCTTCATCGTCAGCTTCGGCGTGGTCAAGGCCTGCGCCAACCTCGTCTCCGGCCAGCTTGCCGACAGATGGGGCCGCAAGCGCGTCCTGATCCTCGGCTGGCTGTTCGGCCTGCCGGTGCCCTTCATCATCATCTGGGCGCCGAGCTGGGGCTGGATCGTCGCCGCCAACGCGCTACTCGGCATCAACCAGGGCTTCGCCTGGTCGATGACGGTGATCATGAAGGTCGATCTGGTCGGACCGAAGTCGCGTGGGCTCGCCGTCGGCCTCAACGAGTTCGCCGGCTACCTCGCCGTCGGCGTCACTGCTTTCCTCACCGGGTATCTGGCGAGCCGCTACGGCTTTCGTCCCGTACCGATCTATCTCGGCGTCGGCTATGCGATCCTGGGTGCGGCGCTGTCGATCCTACTCGTGCGCGACACGCGCGAACATCTGCGGCTGGAGCTGGCCAATCATCCAAGACAAGCTTCCCCGCTCGGCTTCCGCGAGATTTTCATGCTGACCTCGTTCGGGGATCGCAATCTGTTCGCCGCATCGCAGGCCGGCCTGGTGAACAATCTGAACGACGGCATGAGCTGGGGGCTGTTTCCGCTCTTCTTCGTTGCCAATGGGCTCGGCATCGAGCGCATCGGCATCCTCAAGGCGGTCTATCCGGCGGTATGGGGCATCTTCCAGGTCGCCACCGGGCCGTTGAGCGACCGCTGGGGCCGCAAGGGGCTGATCGTCGCCGGCATGTGGGTGCAGGCGGCGGGGCTTTTCACCACCGCCATGACCCGCAATTTCGGCTGGTGGCTGCTGGCCAGCCTTTTGCTTGGTCTCGGCACGGCGATGGTCTATCCGTGCCTGATCGCGGCGGTGTCGGACGCATCGCATCCCTCCTGGCGGGCGCGCTCGCTCAGCGTCTACCGTTTCTGGCGCGACCTCGGCTACGCGATCGGGGCGCTGTCCGCCGGCCTGATCGCCGACTTTTTCGGCTTTGTCGCCGCGATTGCGGCCATTGCCGCATTGACCTTCCTGTCGGGCGCGATCGTCGCGGTGACGATGCGTGAGCCGCGTTCCGCCACCGTGGTTCCGACATTGGGCGACAGTTGAGACCGCTTGCGAAACGAGGGCCGCGTTTACGTTAATGGAAGCTTGATGCTGCGCGGGATGCGCCGGTCCGCTACAATCTGGACAGGTACATTTCCTCGAGATCGCGCATGAGCAATCCGAACCGCATGCCGTGGGTGGATACGGCAAAAGGTCTCTCCATCATTCTGGTGGTGATGATGTATGCCGCCTACAACACCGGTGAATACACCGGCGGCGTCGGCTTCCTGCATTATGTCATCGGCTTCGCGACGCCGTTCCGCATGCCGGAATTCTTCCTAATCTCGGGCCTGTTCCTGTCGCAGGTGATCGACCGGCCATGGCGGCGCTATATCGACCGCCGCGTCGTCCACTACCTCTATTTCTACGTGCTTTGGGCGATCATCTCGATCGGGCTGAAGGTCGGCATCTTCAGCCGCGACCCCGCCGGCATGCTGCATGATCTCGCGATGGCCGCCGTCCAGCCATACGGGGTGTTGTGGTTCATCTACATGCTGGCGGTGTTCGGGATCGTCATACGCGTGCTGCGCGAGCTTCGCGTGCCGCACTGGATCGTCATCTTGGCTGCCGCCGCGCTGCAGATGTGGGCGCCGAAGCCGGACAGCTACGCGCTCGAGCAGTTCGCGGCCTATTTCGTGTTCTTCTATCTCGGCTTCGTGCTCGCGCCGCTGATATTCCGGCTGGTGGAGTGGACGCAGGCACGGCCGGCGGTGGCCGTTCTCGGCCTGCTCGCCTGGGCGCTTGTCAATGGCCTGCTCGTCTATTCGCCGGGCTATGCGATGCAACCGGTCGGCATGCAGATGGGACTGGCGGCATGGCCGCCGCTGCATCTGTCGCTTGCCGTCGCCGGCGCCGTGGCGCTTTGCGTTGCCGGCGGTTTCCTGTCGAAATTCGCTTCCATGGAGTGGCTGCGCTGGCTCGGCGAGCATTCGCTGGTCGTCTATGTCGCCTTCACCATCCCGATGTCGATCTTCCGGGGCGTCATGCTGGCGAGCGGCCTGTTGACCGATACCGGCATGCTCAGCCTCGCTGTGCTGCTGGTTTCGGTCATCAGCCCGGTGGTGCTCTACTTCATCGTCCGGCGCGTCGGCTTCGGCACCTTCCTGTTCGAGCGGCCGGCCTGGGCGCATTTCGACAGGCCGACAGCCGCCAAGGCCTCCAGCAAGCCTATGACCCGGCCGGCACGCGAGGCGGCCTGACCGGGCCGCCCGTTCCGGCCATCTCTTATTTGCTAGCGTCGTATCCCGGCCGGCGCACGGCCCTGATCTTGCCGCTGCTGCCGCCGCCGCAGAAGAAGCAGCCGTCGCCATCGGATTCCAGTCCCGATACACCGGAGGGCATCGCGACCTCCTGCAGCACGTCGCCCGTCTCGGGATCGATGCGCAGCAGATCGCCCTCCTCACCTTCCCAAGTGGCATGCCAGAGTTCACCGTCGATCCAGGTGACGCCGGTGACGACGCGTTTCGACTCGATGCTACGGATCACCTCGCCCGTTTCAGGATCGATCTGGTGGATCTTATGGGCCCTGTATTCGCCGACCCAGAGCGAACCTTCGGCCCAGGCCATGCCTGAATCGCCGCCATTGCCCGGCGCGGGAATGGTGGCGACGACCTCGCCGGTCGTTGGGTCGACCTTGTGAATGCGGTCCTCGGCGATCTGGTAGAGGTGCTCGCCGTCGAAAGCGGTTCCGGCATGCGAGGCGACGTCGATCGATTGAACGATGGTGCCGCTCACCGGGTCGAGGGCCTTCAGCTTGTCGCCGGTGGCGAACCAGACATTCTTGCCATCGTAAGTGACGCCATTGACGCGCTCGGCGTCCGGAAAGGGTCCATATTCGCGCAGGATCTCGGCGGCGGCTCTTTTCATCTTCCAATCCTCATCGGTCTTTTTGTCAGCTTCGACTTTAGCCGCTCTGCTGCAAACCTGGGAGCAACAACACAGTCGGGATTTATGAAACCTGGCGCCTCAAAGCTCGATGCAGATCTTGCCGAAATGCTTCTGGCTCTCATACGCCCGGAAAGCCGAGGCAATATCGCGCAGCGGAAAGCTACGGCCGATAACAGGCCTCAGGCCGTTGGCCGTTATCGCCCGGATCATATCTTCCTGGTCAGCTCTGCTGCCGATGGAAATTCCATTGATGCGGATCTGATTGGAAAACAGCGCCGGAATCGACACTTCTGCGGCAAAGCCGGTCAACACCCCGATCAGCGCGATGTGACCGCCCATCCTGCAGGCCGTTATCGACTGCGCCAGTGTGCCGGGGCCGCCGACCTCGACCACGTGATCGACACCGCGTCCATCGGTCAGGTCCCTGGCCTTGCGCCCCCAGTCCGGCACGGCCTTGTAATTGATAAGATGATCGGCGCCGAGCCGCCTGAGCTTTTCGAGCTTGTCATCGGAGGAAGATGTCGCGATGACACGGGCGCCCGCCATCTTGGCAAACTGCAGCGCGAACAACGACACGCTGCCCGCGCCGAGGACCAGCACCGTATCGCCGGGCCTCACGTGACCGCACACCACCAGTGCCCTCCAGGCGGTTACCCCGGCGCAACTGAGTGTAGCCGCCTCCACATAGGTGTAACCCGCCGGCGCTTTCGTGAAAGCATGCCACGGCATCGAGGCATATTCCCTTGCATAGCCATCGACATCATCGCCCAGTTCGCCCTGCTTGGTGGCGGGCGTAGCCTCGCCACCAAGCCAATTGGGCCAATAGCAGCTGACAACGGCATCGCCGGTCTCGAATGCGTCGACGCCCTCTCCGACGGCAATCACCTCGCCAGCACCATCGGACAGCGGAATGCGGCCGTCGGCACAGGGCTTCTTGCCCGTTGCAACCATGCTGTCGTGGAAGTTTAGCGAGCATGCCCGGATTCGGACCAGCAACTCGCCCGGTCCTGGCTCGGGCCGATCCTCCTCGACCAACGAGAGTTGTTCCAGGCCGCCTGGCGCTCTTAATCTGATCAGTTTCATGACGTCTCTCCCTCGATGCCGAGTACCGGCAAACTAGTCGCTCGGCAGCGGACCGGGGAGTAACAAGACAGTCGGGAATACAGTCATCGGCGGCATCATCCAGCGGCGCGCCCGGCCGCGGCCGACCGCCTGCACCTTGTGCTCGGCCGACAACTGCTCCAGCGCCCGCTGCACGGTGCGCGCGCTGGCGCCAAGCGCGATCGCCAGCGCCGAGCTCGACCAGGCCTCGCCATCGGTCAGGAAGGCAAACACCGCGCCATGCTCGTCCTCGACCGGCGGCGCCAGCACGACGATCTCGGCGGCGTTCAGCGGCGTCAGCGCAAAGCCACCTGTTGTTGCATTGATCTCGGCCAAGCCGGCGAGCTCGGCGCGGAGCCGCCCCATCTCGACCCTGAGCCGCGCGCGGTGCGACTCGTCGGCATGCCTCGCCCGGAACGCGCGCCTCAGCAATGTCTCACGCGAGGCATCCGCCGGCCAGGTTTCGGCGAGCGTGCGCGCCAGCGCAAACAGCACCGGCCGGGTCGCCAGCGAGACCACGGTGCCGCCTTCGCGCACGACGTTGCGGCAGGCATCGATGACCAGCGCGCCCGACCCCAGCAGCGCCTCGACCTCGTCGAGCAGCAACTCTTTCTCCGCGCCGCGCGCGATCAGCCGACCCACCGGTGTGTTCAGCACCAGGGATGCCGCTTCGACTTCGGCCTTCAATGCCGGGATGTTGGCTTGATAGGCGGCAAGCGATGCCCGGCCGAATGCCGAGCGCGCCGCCTTTGTCCTCAGGCGCCGGACGGCGATGCCGGCCGCGGCCAGTTCATGCGCGACGCGCGCCACCGGCGGCAGCGGCGTCGGATCGAAGTCCGCAAGCAGGCGCTCGGCCTCGTCGAGGCGGCCGATCAGGATGAGGCGGCGCGCCTCGAGGCTGCCGGCATAGGCGGCGTTCAGCCGGTCGCCATGCGCGGCCAGCGTCGCGCGGGCGGACCGCAGCGCCTTCTCCGGCCAGCCGAGGTCGCGCGAGACCAGCGCGATCTCGGCCTCGGCTACGACGCAGCGGGCGCGCGCCACGGCTTCCCTCGGACTGAAGGCGCGGGCGGCGTCCTTCAGCAGCGCCTTGGCCTTGGCGAAATCGCCGAGCTGCGCCATCGCGATGCCGCGCAGCGCCAGCGCCGGCGCGTCGTCGCGCAGCGCGACGCGCTTCAAGGCGCCGAGCGGATCGCCCGCGGCAAGCGCGCGGCCGGCGGCATTGATCAGCGAATCCATGCCACCGCCTCAGCGCCCGCCGCAGCAAATCGCGTCACACTTGTAACTCTCACCATCGCCGGATGCGGCCCTATGTCTGTCCTCGTCACCCCCCAACCAAACCCAAGAACGGGACAAGAGCAATGACCCAACACATGAAGACACCGCCGGTCGTTTCGCAGGAAGCGTGGGAAGGCGCCTATGAAGAGATGCTGGTGAAGGAAAAGGCCCTCACCCGCGCTCGCGATGCTTTGGCCGCCGAACGCCGCCGCATGCCGTGGATGGAAGTCAAGAAGGACTATGTGTTCGAAGGCCCGAACGGCAAGATGAGCCTGCTCGACCTCTTCGAAGGCCGCCGCCAGCTCATCGTCTACCGCGCCTTCTTCGAGCCCGGCGTCTATGGCTGGCCTGAACATGCGTGCCGCGGCTGCTCGCTCGGCGCCGACCAGGTCGGCAACCTCGCCCATCTCAACGCCCGCGACACCACGCTTGCCTATGCCTCGCGCGCGCCGCAGGCCGACATCCAGCGGCTGAAGCATCGGATGGACTGGAAGATGCCCTGGTACACCATCACCGATAGCTGGGACAAGGATTTCGGCGTCGACGAATGGCATGGCCACAACGTCTTCATCCATGACGGCAAGCGCATCTTCCGCACTTATTTCGTCAACAACCGCGGCGACGAAGCCTTTGGCACCGTCTGGAGCTATCTCGACGTCACCCCGCTCGGCCGCCAGGAGGTGTGGGAGGATTCGCCCGAGGGCTATCCGCAGACCCAGACCTACAAATGGTGGAACTGGCACGACAATTACGAGGAAGGCGCCGCCCCCGACCAGAGATGGGTCGAGGTCTCGGATGCCGGCGAAGCGGCGTTCCGCAACAAGAACGCCTGAGCGTGAAGCGGTTCCGGCGGCGCAAACCGCGCGCCGCCGGAGCCGATCGCCTCGCGCTTGTTCCAACGGGCTCGGACCCTGCCCGCATCAGAAGGTGGATATCATGAGCATCGACAATCCTGCCCCTCGCCCAGCCGGCCTGAGCGGCTTCGGCCTCGCCGACTGGCTTTGCCTCGCCGCGGCTCCCACCTTCGCCACGATGGCGCTGCTGACGGCGGCCTATGGCGGCCGGGACATGATGTGCATGTCAGGCGCCTCGGCGCTCAGCGGCATGGTGCCGATGTATCTGTTGATGGCAGCGTTCCATCTGGCGCCGTGGCTGCGGCTGGCGGCGCGGCGGGCGTAAGACTGGACCGCGGAGCATCGGCGAGCGGCCCTGAATATCCGGCCAAGCGCGAGTTCGCGACGCACGGCCGTGTCAGTCCGGTTCGGGGAATGCGTTGGCCAGAAGGTGCAATTGCGTTGGCAATCTCCGCTTGGCCAGCAACGTCGTTGCTGGCCAAGCGGATGGCAGGACGGAGGCACCGTTCGGCGGCCCTGCCAATTGAAAGAAAGGTGCTGACGGTCACCCCACCTGGCTTGGCTGGAATTCGTTGGTAATCACGCGCTCGTTGGGATCGATCGGACCCAAGTTTCTCACGACCCGGAATTGACCGCCCTGCGCCCGCGCGATGTACATATTCATGCGAACGTGATGCTGACCGGGAACCATCTCGGCCGCACCTCCTGGGCCTTCGGCGATACGAGCATGATCGAGTGCCCGTATGACCGCGTCGCGCTCGACACTGCCCGCCTCGTTGACGGCAGCTTCCCACATCTTGATCGCCCGGTAGTGCCCAGTGCACCCGCTGCCCGCAGTTAACGTAGCGCTGCCGGGGAACCGTTCGCTGTAGCGGCGCAACAGCGCGCGGCCGAACGGTTCGTCGAGTTCCTGGTAATAGTCGAGGCAGCTGTAGAGGCCCTCGATCTGCTCGGGCGGCACCAGGTTGAAGAAGTTCTCATCGAAGTAGGTGCAGACGATCCGGCCGCCGCGTTTGCCGAAGCCGGCCTTGTGCAGTTCTTCGAGGAACGGTGTCAGCCCCGGCGGGACGACGGTGTTGAAAACCACGTCGGTGCCGCTGGCCATGATCTGCTGCACCGTCCGCCGGAAATCGACGGTGTCCAGCGGAAAATACTCCTCGCCGACGATCTCGCCGCCATTGGCGAGCACCGCCCGGCTCGCGGCCTTGTTCAGCAAATGCGGCCAGATGTAATCGGCTGACGGAAAATAGAACCGCTTCGCTCCGGTGTTGTTCATGAGCCACGGTATCAGCGGCTCGACTTGCTGAGCTGGAACGGGTCCGGTGCAGAAAATCAGCGGATCGGTTTCCTGCCCCTCATACTGCTCGGTATAGATGTAAAGCGTCCCGCCCCGGGTGACCGCCTCGCTCTTGATGGCCAGGCGGGTCGAACTGTAGATGCCGCCGACAACTACATCGACCTTGTCGACGTCGACTAGTTTCGCAGCCTTTGCCTTGGCGACGCTTTCGACGGTCTCGCCGTCCTCGACGACCAGCTCCACCGGGCGGCCGAGGAGGCCGCCTTTGGTATTGATGTCGTCGACAAGCATGGTGGTGAGGTTGGCGTTGGCGATGCCCATGAAGGACAATGGGCCGGTGAGCTCGGCGATAAGGCCGATCTTGATGGGTTTCGGATCCATCTGATTTCTCCGTTTCTGGGGGATTCGTTGGGCGCGCCGCCGCCAAAGGCAGGCGGCGCGCAAGATGGACTCTCAGGCCTCGTAGTGGCCCAGCAGCAGCGCCGCCTGCGGCTTGCCGACATGGCCGGCTTCCTGCAGGATCGCGGGAACCTCCGGATCCGACACGAAATTCTTCCAACCCTCGGCGTCCCAGTCGAAGATCGCCCAGACGCGGTCAGGTTCGCTCGGGTCGCGGAACACGGTTGCGCCGTTCGAGCCATGCAGCCGGCGCTTGTCGGCGCCCTTGGTCGAAAAGATACGGATGAAGTGGTCGACGTCCGCCACCTTGGTCGTTGCGAGAAGCATCTGATTTCCTCCTGTCGGTCGCGGCCACCATTGGTCCATCGACAGGATCACGATGCGCGCGCCGGAGCGGGCGCACATGGGGTGGATTCCCTATGCCGGCATTTCGCCCGGTCGGACAAGGCCGTGCTCGACCGCATAGAGCGCGGCACCGGCGCGGGTGGTCACGCCGACCTTGGAGTAGACGCTCTGGATGTGGTGGTCGGCGGTTTTGGGCGAGATGCCGAGCTTGCGAGCCGTCTCCTTCGCCGTAAGGCCGGCGGCGATCAGGCGCAGCACCTCGATTTCGCGCCGCGTCATGCCGGCTAGCGCCTGCGGCAAAGCCCGGCGCGACTGCTGTCCGGCGAAGGACAATACGGCCTCGGCAGCGTCGGGGCAGATACAGCCGTCGCGAACAGCCGCACGCAACTGCGTCGCCGCCGCCTCGCTGGACAGCGCCTTGCGATGCGGACGTTCCTCCCGCGACGTCTGGAAGGCCTCGGCGGCGGCCAGGATCCTGGCCGCCGGAGACAGGTCGGAGCCGCTGACCTTGCGGTGATATCCCGAACCGTCCAGGCGCTCGTGATGGCGCAGCACGAGCGCGCCCATCGCGTCACCGCCGTGGCCGAAGGAAGCCAGCGCCCGCTCACCGTAATAAGCGTGCAGCTGCGCCGCGTCGCGCTCTCGTACCGACAGCGGGCCGTTGCGCATCCAGGTCGCCACCGGCACGACGAGTTCGCCGATATCATGGATGCAACCCGACCAGCGCAGCGCGCGCACGTCAGTCTCGGGCAGCCCGATGCGTTTCCCCGCGCCCGCGGCCAGCTCCGATACCATCCGCGAATGGCCTTGCGTGAACGGCATGCGCATGTCGATCATGTCGGCAATGGCGAGGAACGCCTCATCGCAAGCCTCCTCGTCCAGCGTTACCGGCGGATCGGGCTCCAGCGCCAAAATCGTCTCGCGATCGACCGTCGCGCCGATGCCTTCCATCAAGGCCGCCGCGTTGGCCGAGACGAGCCGGGCCATACCCGCTTCGTATGGGCCATCCGCGCGACTGGCGATGGTTTCGGCCATTGCGTCGATACCAAGGGCATCGCTGAGCGCAATCACATCCTGCGCCAACGTGATCAGGCGCACGGCCGGCAGAACGTCCTCGCCGCTCAGCCCGCGCGGCAGACCCTTGCCGTCCCAGCGTTCGTAGATCTGGCCAAGGTTGCGCCGGATCTCCTCGGACAGGCCGAGCCGCTCGCCGATCCGCTGCGCGACCTCGCAATGCGCGGTCAGCACCGGGCGGGCCACCGCCAGCGCCTGCGACATCGCGGCCTCTATCGCCTTGGCCTGTGCGTCAGGCTCAAGATCGTAGTAGAACCGCTTGAAGGCCTGCACGAAGACCCTGCCCAGTTCTGCGCGGTTGCCCATGTCGAGACCGACAAGATCCTGGCGGAGCGCGATCTCGTCGCCGAAGGTGGCCGCCAGCAGGTCGGTGTCGGCATTGCAGCCGACATAACGCAGCATCGACTGGTGGTACGCATTGCGTCGAACCTGTTCGGAAAGGCCTGCAAGCTTGGCGACCCGCATTGCAAGCACGCAGGATTTCAGCGCGAAATCACGCGAATGGCCGGTGGCAAGGTCCGAAGCATAGGCAAGGACCATCATGAAGTCCGCCCGGCGTATCGAGGCGTCTGTCATCTCCCACATCCCCAGTGTGCCTCATGCTACCCCCATGAGCCAGCAATACCTAGCAGGAAAAGTTCTAAGCCTGCTGTCATTTGCGGCGAAGGTCGCATTGTCCCTGCCCCTCCAGGTCTTGACGAAAACAGGCGCGCCTGAGACACGGGAGCAGACATTTGCTCCATGGGAGACGGGCAGGCGGTGAGCAGGCTGTGAAGCGCTTCTTTCGATTGCTTGCCGCGGCGATCCTGGTGTTCGGCGTGACCGGATGCACCAGCATTTCCTATTACGCGCAGTCGTTGGAAGGCCATGTCGAGATCATGGCGGCGCGCAAGAATGTTGCGAACATTATCCGCGATCCGTCGACGCCACAGGCGTTGCGCGCCAAGTTGACGTCGGCGAGCGCCATACGTCGCTTTGCCACGGAAGAGCTGGCGCTGCCCGATAACAGCAGCTACCGCAGTTATGTCGATGTCGGTCGAAACAATGTGACCTTGGCCGTGTTTGCCGCGCCGCAATTCTCGCTCGCGCCGATAACATGGTGCTTTCCAGTCTTCGGCTGCGTTCCCTACAAGGGTTATTTTTCGCGCAAAGACGCGCTCGAAAGTGCCGCTGAACTGCAGCGGCAGGGGCTGGACGTCTATGTGTCGGGCGTCACCGCATATTCCACGCTGGGCTGGTTCAGCGATCCGCTGCTCAGCACCATGCTGCGTCAGGACGACACCTACCTCGCAAGCCTTATTTTCCACGAGCTGGCGCATCAGAAAATCTATGTGAACGGCGACTCCGCATTCAACGAGGCTTTCGCGGTTTCCGTCGAAACCACCGGTACGAGGAAATGGCTGCGCGCCACGGGCAATCGCGCCGGATTGCGCAGCTACGAAATCGATCGCAAGCGCAAGGCCGATTTTCTCGGACTGATATCGAAAACCCGGGATGAGCTGAGGCAGGTCTATGGAAGTCCCCGCAGCCCGCGGCAGATGACGGCCGCCAAAGCAGCCGCCATCGACAGGCTGCGGATGCGCTACCGGCAAATGCGCGACAGGCGATGGGCCGGATACCGGGGATACGACGCCTGGTTCGATAGCCCTATCAACAACGCAAAGCTCGCCGCGACCGCTGTCTACGGCGAACAGGTCCCGGCGTTTCTTCGCTTGTTCGACTTGTGCTCCGGCGACTACCCGAGGTTCTACGCTTCTGTTCGACGGATCGGAAATTTGCCCGCAGTTTCCCGACCCGAAGCGCTTAGAACCGTGGCTACGTGCAATTGACCTTATAAGGAATTCGGCATCCGGAGACCGCGCGGACAATGTTGGACAATTATGAGGTGGACAGGTTCGGCGTGATCCACCAGATCGACTTCACACCAATCATATACGACAAGAAATACATCTCCTATTACGAGGACCTGAGCGACCGGACCATCAAGCTCGGCTATCAGCGGCTTGGCTGGGTGCTCGGCATCACCGGCGAGATACCTCGTTCCGTGCTGGAAATCGGATATGGCACGGGCACGTTCATCGAAGCCGCGAAGATAACCGGCGTCGCCGATTGCGCCGGCTGCGATATCGCTGAATTCCCACTGCCCAAGGGTGTCCGCTTCGTCGATTGGGATGAGGCGCTCGCCGGCGCCTGGGACCTCGTCGCTATGTTCGACGTGCTGGAGCACATCCCTGATCTCGGCTTCCTTTCCCGCCTTCCGGCCCGCCACCTGGCTGTCGCCGTCCCCTATTGCCGCTGGCGCGAGCTCGGCGCCGACGGCGACGCGTGGTTCGCCAAATGGCGCATGCGTCTGCCCAATGAGCACCTGCATCACTTCGATCGCGACTCGCTGGTGGCGCTCCTCGCGGCCAACGGCTTCGAGTGTGTGACGCTGAACTGCTTCGAGGACGGGATCAGGCTGCGGCCAGGAGAAGCAGGTCCGAACATTCTGTCAGGCTTCTTCAGGAAGCTTTAGGCCGGCGGCCTTGCCGACGTATCGCTCGATCGCGGTCACGGAACCGGCCGAGCGGATGAGCGCGGTTCTTGCCGCCAGGCTGAATGAGCCCGGGAATAACCCGCCCGCATTGCCTTCCGCGGCGGCTCGCACAATAGTCGGGCCGATGTTCGAGGCGATTGCGAGTCACTGGTCGACGCTTATCCTGATCCTGTCGCTGGCGATGGCGGCGGTGGGCATCGTGCATGCCATCATGACCAAGGAGGACGTGCGCGCGGCCACCGGCTGGGTGGGCGTGATGCTTCTGTCGCCTTTCCTCGGCGCGATCATCTACGCCATTGCCGGCATCAACCGCATCCGCCGCGCGACGATCAGCGCCATGCGGCCGGTCTCGCCCGAGGCCGCTGCCGCCAGGCATGACCGCGACGTCGCGCTGGAAGCCTTGATCAACGCCGAGTTCGGCCAGCGTTTCACCGGGCTGAAGACGCTTGGCGACAGGGTGGCGCGGCGCCCGCTCACCTCGGGAAACACGATCGCGGTGCTCAAGACCGGCGACGAGGCCTATACGGCGATGTGCCGGGCGATCGACGCGGCGCAACGAAGCGTGCTTCTGGAAACCTATATTTTCGACAATGACGCGGTCGGGGCGCTTTTCGTCCAGTCGCTCGGCAACGCCGTCAAGCGCGGCGTCACCGTGCGCGTGCTGATCGACGCCGTCGGCGTGCGCTATTCCGTACCCAGCATCCTGAAGCAGCTCAGGGAGGCCGATGTCACGGTCGATCTCTTCAACGGCAACATCGTCATGGGCCTGAGACTTCCCTATGCCAATCTCAGGACCCACAGGAAGATACTCATCATCGACGGCACGGTGGCGTTCACGGGAGGCATGAACATCCGCAAGGGATTCTCGGCCGAATTCGCCGGTTCCGACAGTTCGCGCGACACGCATTTCGAGGTTACTGGGCCGGTGGTGGCCGACCTGTTCTCGGTCGCCGCCGAGGACTGGCGCTTCGCCGGCAACGAGGCCTTGAAGGACGGACCCTGGCAGGTCGAGCGTGCCGTGCCGCCGCCAGGGCAGCCGATGCTGGTGCGCGCGGTCGCGACTGGGCCGGACGCGTCCAACGAAACCAATCTCAAGCTGTTGATGGGGGCGTTCTCGGTCGCCCGCAAATCGATCCGCATCATGTCGCCCTATTTCCTGCCGGACCGGGAGTTCATCAGCGCGCTGACCACGGCCGGCCGGCGCGGCGTCGAAATCGACATCGTCGTGCCGGCGGTGAACAACCTCTTTCTCGTCGATCATGCGATGACGGCGCAGTTCGACCAGGTTTTGAAGCATTACTGCCGCGTCTGGCGCCATGAAGGCGCGTTCGACCATTCGAAGCTGATGGCGATCGACGGCGTGTGGGCCTATGTCGGCTCCTCCAATCTGGACGCCCGCTCGCTGAGGTTGAATTTCGAGATCGACATGGAAGTGCTGGATGAAAACTTCGCCGCCGAGATCGACGCCCGCATCGCCGCCGCCATCTCTACCGCCCAGCCGGTGACGCTGCAGACGCTGAGGGCAAGGCCGTTCGCGATCCGCGTCTTCGACCGTTTGCTGTGGCTGGGATCGCCCTATCTTTAGAGCAGGAAATCGAGCATCGGGATCATGGAGATAGACGACATCAAAGGACGCAGCCTGCCCGAGACCGTGCTGCTCTCGATCCGCAGCAGAAGCGCGCGCAAGGCGAAGGCGACGCCGCGCAAGCGCGTCAACGACACGGAAATCGTCGTCGCCTCCTACAACGTCCACAAATGCATCGGCACCGACCGCAGATTCGACCCTGAACGGACGGCGCGCGTCATCCGCGAAATGAGCCCCGACGTGATCGCGCTGCAGGAGGCCGACAACCGCTTCGGCGACAGGGCCGGGCTGCTCGACCTAGCCCGTCTGGAGCTGGAAACGGGGCTGGTGCCAGTGCCGGTCAGCGGCAACGGCAAAGGGCATGGCTGGCGCGGCAATGTGCTGTTGTTCAAGCGCGGCACCGTGCGCGACGTCCACCAGCTCAAACTGCCGGGACTGGAGCCGCGCGGCGCGCTGGTCGCCGAGATCGATCTCGACGAGAAACGGTCGCTGCGCGTCATTGCCGCCCATCTCGGCCTGCTGCGCCGCTCGCGTTCGGAACAGGCCCGCGTCGTGCTCGACATCATGAGCAGCGCCGACGAGAGGCCGACGCTGCTTCTGGGCGACCTCAACGAATGGCGGCTCGGCAACCGCTCGGCGCTGAACACGCTGCACACGACCTTCGGCCCGACGCCGGCGGTGCCGACTTTCCCGTCCGGCCTGCCGGTGCTGGCGCTCGACCGCATCATGGGCAACCGGCACGACCTGGTTTCAGGCGTCGAGGCGCATGACACGCCGCTGTCGCGGGTCGCCTCCGACCACCTGCCGCTGACGGCCTTCGTGCATCTTTGAGAGAGGCCGCGTTCAGCCTTCCCGCAGCCAGACCAGCATCTCGCCGGGATCGCGATTGTCCCAGGCGAAATAGGGAACGGCCTTGAGGTTCGTTTCCTGCGTCACCGGCGATTCAGAGCGATAGAGGTCGGCGCCGCAGTTTTCCGTCTCGGCCCTGCTGCCGATGGCGGAAAGGGTGACGACGCCGCCGAGCAGGTTCGGCTCCTTATGCGCCTCGATCCTGGCCGTGCGCGATAGCGCTATGCGATGCAGCCCGCCGCCATTGTCGGTTTCCTCGACGCAATAGATCAGCGGGCCGCGCGCAAGCGCCACGCGGCCGATGTCCTGGCGCACCTGCGGATTGGCGAACAGGCGCGCCATCGACATTTCGAGGTCGAGCTCGACCTTGTCGCCCTGGCGCCATTCGCGGCGGATCGCAGCATAGCCGTCGACCGTCGCCGCTTCGAGATCGACGAGCTTGCCGTTGACCCTAAGCGCCGCCTTGCGGCACCAGGCAGGTATGCGCAGGTGAAGCGTGAACGCAACCGGCGGCTCGGTCTCGACCGCGATCGCAATCGCGCCATCCCACGGATAGTTGCTGGCCTGGACAAGGCTGACCTGCTGGCCGGCGATCTCGAAGCGGGCGCTCGAATCGCCGTAGAGGTGCACGGCCAGCGCATCGTCGGCGAGGCCGTAGAAATAGCTGCCGATCGACGCCACCATGCGGCCGATATTGGGCGGGCAGCACGGGCAGCGGTGCCATTTCCAGCGATGGTGGCCGCCGCGGCTCTCCAGCGGGTTCTCGTAGAAGAACAGCGAGCCGTCGAGCGACAGGCCGGAGATCGAGCCGTTGTACAAAGCCCGTTCCATCATGTCGGCGTAGCGGGCGTTCGGGCCCATGCCGAGCATGCGGCTTGCCCAGAACACCAGGCCGACCGAGGCGCAGGTCTCGGCATAGGCGGTCTCGTTGGGCAGGTCGTAGTCGTTGGTGAAGCCTTCATTGTCGGCCGACGGCCCGAGGCCGCCGGTGACGTAAAGGCTCTTCGTCGTGAGATCGTCCCAGAGCCGCTCGAGCGCGATCTTGAGCGTATCGTCGCCATATTCGGTCGCGATGTCGGCCATGCCGGAATAGAGATACATCGCCCTCACCGCATGGCCGACGACCTTGTCCTGCTCGCGCACCGGCTTGTGCGACTGGTTGTATTCATAGGTCTTGAAGTGGAAATCCTTGGGATCGGCGCCGCGCGCCAGCGCCTCCTCGTCGAAATAATGCGGCTGCTGGCCGCGCTGGTCGATAAAGTACTTAGCCAACTTCATATATTTGTCGTTGCCTGTCGCGCGCGCGAGCCTGACCAGCGCCAGCTCGATCTCCTCATGGCCGCAATAGCCTTTCCGCTTGCCGGGCTCGGGCCCGAAAGTGTCGGCGATGTGGTCGGCATAGCGGCTCATGATGTCGAGCAGCTTGCGTTTGCCGGTCGCCTGAAAGTAGGCGACGGCGCCCTCGATTAGATGCCCGGCGCAGTAAAGCTCGTGGCAGTCGCGCAGGTTCGTCCAGCGCAGCCCGGGCTGGATGCGCTGGTACCAGCTGGAGAGATAGCCGTCCTCCTGCTGCAGCTTGCCGTACATGTCGATGACGGCATCGATCTTCTTTTCCAGATCGGGGTTGCGGCGGCGGTAGAGCGAATAGGCCGCGGTCTCGATGGTCTTGCCCCAATCGGAATCCCAGAACATCTGCGTCGTCACGGTGCGCGCGGTAAAACCGTCGCTGACATGGAAGGGGATGACGACGCCCGGCGACGGCACGTCCGGATCGATCTGCTCCAGCATGCGCGCCTCGACACAGCGCTCGTAGAGGATGCCGGCGGTCTTGGCTGCCACCGCGTCGACACGGTCGCCCCAGAAGCCGCGGACATCGACCTGCGGCACGGGAAGCGGCCGGAAAGCGAGCTTCGGCTTGGCGGAGGTGCCGGTCGGCGCGGCGGGCTGCGTTGCGGTCATGATTTCACTCCATTCGAATTACTTGACGGCCCCGGCCATCAGGCCGCGGATGTAGAAGCGCTGCAGCGCCAGGAACAGGATCAGGCAAGGCACCATCATCACCGTGACGCCGGCCTGCACGGCGCCCCAGTCGATGGCGCCGAAGCGGCCGGACTGAAGGGCGGTCATCATCACCGGCAGGGTGAATTTGGACTGGTCGGTCATCAGCACGAGCGCTGCCAGGAACTCGTTCCAGGCGCCGAGGAAGGCGAACAGCGCGATGGTGACAACGCCGGGCCAGACCAGCGGCAGCATCACCTTGATGAGCATGGTGACATTGTTGGCGCCGTCCATGCGCGCGGCCTCCTCGATCTCGCGCGGCACGGCGTCGAAGGCGTTGCGCATCATGAAGATCGAGAAGGGCAGCTGCAAGGTGACGTAGACGCAGACCAGGCCAGTCAGCGTGTTGTGCAGGCCAAGCTTCGTCAACACCAGGAAGATCGGCGTCAGGATCGACTGGAACGGGATCATGATCGTCGACAGGATGAGGACGAAGAAGAAATCCCTGAACGGAAACCGGAAGCGCGAGAAACCGTAGCCGGCAAGCACGCTGACCAGCACCGAGAGCAGCACCGTCATAACCGAGACATAGATGCTGTTCTGCGCCGAGACCCAGAGCCCGTCGCCGAAGGAGTTCAGCGTCTCGTAATTCTCGATCGAGAAGCCGGTGGTCGGCCAGGGCGGCAGCGGCGGCTGGCGCGCCTCATGCGCCGGCTTGAAGGTCGACAGCACGGTCCAGATGATCGGCGCCAGGAACAACACCGATGCGATGATGCCGGTGGAATGCCTGGCGAGGCTGAAGCCGACTTTGCGGTTTTGCGACATCGCCTCGGCCATCAGTCGAGCCCCTCCGGCTTGCGCAGCAGCCAGAGCTGGATGAGGCTGAGCGCCACCAGGATGACCAAGAGCACCATCGAGAGCGCCGCGCCGTAGCCGAGCTTGAACGAGACGAAGGACTGGTTGAAGATCCAGTAGACCGCCGTCAGCGTCTGGTTGCGCGGGCCGCCGCGCAGGATGATGTAGAACTGGTCGAAGGCGAGGATCGAGCCCGCCACCGACAGGATCAGCGCCAGCGCCAGCGTGCGGCGCATCAGCGGCAAGGTGATGGCCCGGAACCTTGCGAACGGCCCTGCCCCGTCGATGACGGCCGCCTCCTGCAGATCCTGCGGGATCGACTGCAGCCCGGTCATCAGGATGATCATGGTGAAGCCGGCGACTTTCCAGACCACCATGGCGATGATCGACCAGAAGGCCGGCTGGAAGGTGGCGAGCAGATTGACCTTCTTCGCGGTCAGGCCGAGGTCGTAAGCGGCCGGGCTGAACAGGCCGGAATCGACGTTGAGCAGCCAGGACCAGAGCAGGCTCGCCGACGCGAAGCCGACCACCGCCGGCATGAAGAAAGCGGTGCGGTAGAGGTTGGTCAGCGGACGCGGTTTTTCGATGAAGATCGCCAGCGGAAAGGCGACGGCGAAGATCGCGATGGTGACGATCACCGTGTAGTAGAAGGTGAATTTCAGCGCATTCCAGAAGCGCGTGTCGCGCAGGATCGCGAAATAATTATCGAGGCCGATGAAGGCGTGCTCGCCCATCAGCGGCCAATTGTGCAGCGACATCCAGGCGGTCATGCCGAGCGGGATGACGAAGAAGACGGTGACCAGGGCGACGGCCGGCAGGACATAGAGCAGGCCCACCCATTGCCGGCGGCTGACGGCGATGCGCGAGCGGGCGGGCGCGGAGGTTGCGGTGATGGCGGTCATGGCCGGGCTCCCCCTTCCCCCCTTGTGGGGGAAGGTGGCCGCAAAGCGGCCGGATGAGGGGTGTTCCAGCGGAGTGAGACGTCGGCGTTCCCTGGAACACCCCTCATCCGTCTCGGCGCTGCGCGCCGATCCACCTTCTCCCACAAGGGGAGAAGGGGGAGCGAACCTCGCCGCGCCGCAAATTGGCGATGCTGGTGAATGAGCTTTCTCAACGCGTCAGTTCCTGCCATTCGGCGATACAGTCCCGGCCGGCCGGATGAGGGGTGTTCCAGCGGAGTGAGACGTCGGCGTTCCCTGGAACACCCGTCATCCGTATCGGCGCTGCGCGCCGCTCCCCCTTCTCCCACAAGGGGAGGGGGAGCGAACCTTGCTGCGCCGCAAATTGGTGAGTGTGCTTTCTCAACGCGTCAGTTCCCTACCATTCAGCGATACAGTCCCCGGCCGCCCGGCCAGGGAGACGGGGCGGGCGGCCGGTCAGAGCCTTGGCGGCGAGGCGTTGCGCTATCCTCGCCGCCGGATGGCCCTGGTGTCTACTTGTTCGGCGCCTGGTCGATGATCGACTGCATCGTCTCCTGCGCGTTCTTGATGGCGCCATCGACATCGTCGCCGAAGAACACCTCGTTGATCATCTGCGTCCACGGACCGTTGGCGGAGTTGATCAGGTCGTTGAACACCACCGAATAGGGCGTCTTGCCCTTGGCCATCGCCTCGGCCGCCACCTGGTAGCGGGGGTCGAGATCCTTCAGCGCGTCCTTGGCGATGTCGTTGCGCACCGGCAAGCTGCCATATTTGGCAAGGATGGTCTGGCCCTCGAGCGAATAGGCGAAGTCCAGGAACTCCTTCACCACGGCGATCTTCTTGGTGCCCTTGGTGACGACGAAATTGTCGCCGCCGGCGAAGGACGACCAGCCGCCATCCTTGCCCGGCAGGAAGGTGATGCCGTAGTCGACGTCCGGGTATTGCGTGTTGAGCGCGCCGATGGCGAAGGCGCCGGACGGCGAGATGCCGATCTTGCCGCCGGCGAAGGCGGCGAAGAAGTTGGCGCCGGTGTCGGTCTGCGCGCCCTCGGGCACCAGCCCCTTCTTGACCATCGAGCGATAGAGGTCGATCGCGCCGCGCAGCTGCGGGCTGTCCAGCGTCGCCTTCGAGCCGTCCTCGGACAGGATGTCGCCGCCCGAGGCCCAGATCAGCGGCGTGAAGGTGAAGATGTTGCAGCCGCCGCAATTGCCGGAGAAGTAGAAGCCCTTGATGTCGCCGCCGAGCGCGTTGACCTTCTCGGCATCAGCTTCGATCTCGGCCCAGTTGGTCGGTCCCTTCTCGGGATCGAGCCCCGCCTGCTTGAACAGCTTCTTGTTCCAGATCAGCACCGAGGCGTCGGCCGAGAACGGCAGGCCGTAGATGCGGTCCTTGTAGGTGCCGGTCTTCACATGCGCCGGCGACAGGCTGGCGAAATAGGGCAAGGATTTCGCCCAGTCGGTGATGTCCTCCAACTGGCCGGCGGCGGCGAAGGACGGCGTGTAGATCAGGTCGAGCGAGAGCGCGTCGGGCGCGGTGCCGCCGGCGGCGGCCGCGCCATATTTCGGGATGATCTCGGCGTTGGGAATGATGTCGAGCTTGATCTGGTTCTTGTTGGCCTTGTTGAAGGCGTCGACGATGCGCGGCATGAAGTTCGAGCCGTCGGCGCGCACCCAGATGTTGGCGGTCTCGGCGGACGCTGCCTGCAGGCCGCCGCCGATGACGGCCGCGACTAAAGCCAGCTTGGCAAACATGGTCTTCATCTTACTCCTCCTCATGGTTCTCCTCCCTGTTTTGGCCACGCCGCCCGGCGGAACCGGGCGCGTAGCCTTGTTGCTTCATTGCGGCGGACTGCCGCATGACTGACGCACCACCAGCCGGCACGGCAGTTTCCTGATGCCCGGCGCGGCCGGCTGGCCGTCGACGAGCGAAAGCAGGGCTAGCCCGGCCTCGCGGCCGAGGCTTGCCAGGTTCATGTCGATGGAAGTCAGCGGCGGGCGCGTCGCCTCGGCCACGATCTCCCAATTGTCGAAGCCGATGACGCCGACATCCTCGGGCACGCTAATGCCGCGCTCGCGCAGCGCATCGATGACGCCGCGCGCGATCTGGTCGTTGCCGCAGAAGACGGCGTCCGGCCAGCTACCCGCCTTGCCGAACAGACTTGCCACGGCATCGCGGCCCCAGGCTTCCGACCATGCGCCGAGCAGCGGCTCGGCTGTGGCCAAGCCGTTCTCCCTCAGGACGTCGCGATAAGCCTCGGCCCGCGTGTGCACCACGGCGAAGCTCGCCGGGCCGCTGACATGGGCGATGCGGCGGCGCCCGAGCCGTAAAAACTGCTCGACCGCCAGCCGCGCGCCGCCGGCATCGTCGGAGACGAGGCCGACCGCGCCGGGATCCGGCTGGGTGAAGGCGTAGACGACCGGAATGCGCAGGTTGGAGAGATCGACCGGCAGATGGCGGTCGATGCGTTTTCCGGTGGCGACGATGCCGTCGACGCGCTTGTCGAGCATGGCCTCGACATGCAGCTGGCCGAGCCGCTGGTCGTCCTCGACATTGCACAGGAACACCGACACGCCCTTGTCGACCAGCGCATCCGAAACGCCGGCCATCAGCGGCAGCGAGAAGCGGCCATAGGTATCGTTGGTGAGCAGCCCGACGGTGAAGGAGCGTTTTCGCAAGAGACTCTGCGCCAGGCTGTTCGGCCGGAAGCCTAGCATCCGCGCCGTCTCGCGGATGCGCTCGCGCGTTTCCGCCGTCATCCGCCCCTGCCCGTTCAGCGCCTTGGACGCCGTGGCGACGCTGACGCCGGACGCAGCGGCGACCTCGCGCAGCGTGACCGGCGGCTTGGCGGAAACTGGCGCTGGCTCGGCGTCGGAAGGCATGGGCGCGGCGAATTCCCTTGGTTGGGAAAAGGTTTTCTCTTATCGCCCTGCGCGGTGATGACGGGTGAGGTCAGCGGGCGCGGAGCGGGTTGGGAAAAGGTTTTCTCAAAGGAGATTAGGGGAAGGTGCGGAGGTTGGCAAGGGGGATGGCGCCGATAGACGCCGGCAAAACCATCCGAGATCAGATGAGCGCCGCCGGCATCGCCCGTGTTGAAATGATCGCCTTGGTCGGGCTGGCCATTTTGGGAGCATCGCCTGCTTGTACCTGTCGTAACGGCAGTTTGCCCATGCGTGTGGTATTTTTGCCACCACAAATTCTCACAACCCCTGCTAGAACCTCGTCGGGTTTTAACTTGGGGTTCTGAATCATGCTTCTTCGTATTTCCGCGAAATCCGTTTTGTTGGGCGCTGTTTCGGTCGTCGCTTTGATGTCGGCCGCGCATGCCGCCGACGTGGTCCAGGAGCAGGCGGCTCCGGGCTTCAACTGGAGCGGCGTCTATGTCGGCTTCGGCGTCGGCGCCGGCGCCAATGTTCACAAGCTCAGCAGCGATTTTGTGCCGGGCCTTTCGCTGAACGGCATCGGTGGCGAAGGCGTCTACGGCCAGGTGACTGCCGGCTATGATTACATGGTCTCGCAGCGCTTCCTGCTCGGTGGCCTGATCGACGCGCATGTCGGCACGATCAAGACTTCGCTCGATGCCGGCGGCCTCAATGCCGATATCAAGGAAACTTACGGCTTTGATGTTGGCGTTCGCGCCGGCTACCTGTTGACGCCGACCACGCTGGGCTATGTCCTGGGCGGCTATGCTTGGCAGAAGTACAAGCTCGACACCAATGCCGGCTTCGGTTTCGATTGGGACCAGGGCGGCTACTTTGTCGGCGCCGGTGTTGAAACGGCTATCAGCAGCAACTGGACGCTGAAGGGCGAGTATCGCTACACCCGCTTCAGCACAAACGACAGCCTGCTCTCGGATGCAGGCCTGCCGGTGCCTGACGGCACGCTCAACCTCGACACCTCGCGCCATACGTTCGAGGTCGCCGCCAGCTATCGCTTCAACGCCAATGACGGCGGCGGCGCCAGCTTCGAGACGCCTTCCTACAACTGGACCGGCTTCTATGTCGGCGGTGGGCTCGGTGCCGGCGCGGTTGTGCACCAGATCGAGATTCCGCCGCTCGCCGGCGCCAAGTTCAATGGCCTCGGCGGCGAAGGCGTGTTCGGCGAAGCCAGCATCGGCTACGACCAGGACATGGGCAGCTGGGTGGTCGGCGGCCTGGTCGACGCGCGTCTCTCCGGCATCAAGTCGAAGCTTGACCTGGGTGGCATCCTGGGCGGTGTCGACTCGATCAGCCTCAATACCGATTATGGTTTCGACGTGCTCGGCCGCATCGGCATGAAGGTCAACGAGGCGACGCTGGCTTATGCCCTCGCAGGCTATAGCTGGCAGCACTTCAAGCTCGATGCTCCGGCACCGCTCGACGTCGATTGGGGCTCCAGCGGCTTCTCGGTCGGCGCGGGCCTGGAAACTGCCCTGTCGGACAAGATGACCGTCGGCATCGAATACCGTTACTCGCAATTCGAGAAGGAAGACTTCTCGGATGCATTCCCGATCCCGAGCGGTCTCGCGATGGCGACGCCGTCCTTCCACACCGTGCGGATCGACGCCAAGTACAAGTTCAACTAAGCCAAGGCCTCCAGCCAAAGCGAAAGAGCCCGCCGATTGGCGGGCTTTTCTTTTTGCGCGGATTAATCCTGCGCAGATTTTCGGCCGAAGGCGCTTGGGCGACCAAGCTGCGGAGTTCGACTGCCGATCCCGCAGCAAGTGGCGCAGACGTGGCGTCTACTGTCTAAACGCCCGGCTGATCTGATCCTGCAGCGGCTTGACCAGATAAGACATCACCGAGCGGTCCTCTGTCCTGATGAAGGATTCCACCGGCATGCCGGGAACCAGCTTGACCTCGCCGAGCCGCGCGATCTCCGCGGCGGTCGTGGTGATGCGGACCGTGTAATAGCTGACGCCCGTGCGCTGGTCGGTGGTGATGTCGGGCGAAGTCCGCTCGACGACGCCGTCGATCTGCGGCGTGGTGCGCTGGTTGAAGGCCGAGAAGCGCAGCGAAGCGGGCTGGCCGACCCATAGCTGGTCGATGTCGCTCGGCGCGATCTTGGCTTCCACCGCAAGGCTGTCATTGTCGGGCACGACCTGCATAATCGTCTCGCCCGGCTTCACCACGCCGCCGATCGTATAGGCGATCGACTGCTGCACGACGCCGTCCTGCGGCGCGCGGATGTCGACCCGCTTCAACTGGTCCTCGGCGGCGACCTTGCGTTCCAGAAGCTCGCCCATCTGTCCCTCGACGTCGCGCAGGTCCTTGTTCACTTCGGTGCTGAGGTCGAGATCGATCTGGATGATCTGCAGCTTGATCTCGGCGATCCGACCTTGCGCCTGAGCCTGGGCCGCAATCAGCTGGCCGCGCTCGCCGTCGAGGCGCGTGGCCTCTCGCTCGGTCTGGGTCAGCCGGTCGATGGAGATGAGCTTCTTAGCCCAGAGCGTACGCACCGAGGCGAGCTCCTTCTGCACCAGCTCTATCTCCTTGCTCTTGGCCTCAGCCTGCGCCGTGTCGCCGGCGATCTCCTTCTCGAGTTGCGCGATGCGTTCGCCAAGCTGGCTCTTCTGACCGGCGCGGGATGTGCGCCGTGTCTCGAAATGCTGCTTCTCGCCGGCCACAGCCTCGGCGACGTCAGGATCGGCAATCCGGTCCAAAAGCTCGTTCGGAAAGATGATGGCGTCGCTGCCGCGGCGCTCCGAATCGAGCCGCGCCTTGCGCGCGGCGAGCTGGTCGAGCGCCCTGCTCACCACGCCAAGGTTGGCTGCCGGCACGGTGCGGTCGAGACGGACCAGAAGATCTCCCGCTTTCACGTGGTCGCCGTCCCGGGCGTCGATCTCCGCAACGATGCCGCCGGTGGAATGCTGCACGTCCTTGACGTGGGAATCGACGACAAGGGTGCCGGGGGCGATGACCGCGCCGGCGATCTCGGTGACCGATGCCCAGCCACCGACGCCGCCCGCAAGCAGGATCACCACGCCGACGCCAAGCCGCGTGTAGAAGCGGATGGATAAATGCGAGGCGCCTGATGTAGCCATGTCAGCGCCCTGTCTCGGTTCCGTCGGCAACGGCCCGATGGGGACCGTCGGAAGCCACTCTCAATTGCGGGGCGCCGGCCGGCACCGGCCGCAATGTCGGGAACATCTTGGCGAACACCTCGTCTTTCGGGCCGAAAGCATGGACGCGTCCCTGGTTCATCGCCAGCACGAAATCGACGGCCGCCAGCACATTCGGCCGGTGCGCGACGATCACGACAACCCCGCCCCGTTCGCGGACGCCCAACATGGCCTTGATCAGGGCCTGCTCGCCATCCATGTCGAGATTGGAATTCGGCTCGTCCAGGACCACGAGGAAAGGATCGCGATAGAGCGCGCGCGCGAGCGCGATGCGCTGGCGCTGACCGGCCGAGACCGCCTCGCCATGCTCCCCGATCTCGGTCTCGTAGCCTTCGCGGAAACCGACGATCAGCTCGTGCGCGCCCGCCGCCTTCGCCGCGGCGATGATGGCGCCGGCGTCCGCGTCCGGCTCGAAGCGCGCGATGTTTTCGGCCACGGTGCCGGCGAAGAGCTCGACATCTTGCGGCAGGTATCCGATATGGCGGCCGCGCTCCGCCAGAGACCATTGATCGAGGTCGGCGCCATCCAGCTTGATGCGGCCGGCGACCGGTTGCCAGGCGCCGACAAGCGCGCGCACCAGCGTGGACTTTCCCGACCCGCTCGGTCCGATGATGCCAACGCCGTGGCCCGCCTCCAGAGCGAAGCTTGCGTCGTGGACCAGCAGTCTCTGCGTGCCCGGGGCGCCGACCGAGACGTTTTGCATGCCGACATTCGCGCTCGGCGGCGGCAGCAACATCGGCTCGGTTTCAGCCGGCAGCGCCGCCAGCACCCTGTTCAGCCGCTGCCAGCCCTGGCGCGCGGTGACAAAGCCCTTCCAGTTGGCGATCGCAAGATCGACCGGAGCCAGCGCGCGGCCGCTGAGGATGGAGGCGGTGATGATGATGCCCGCCGTCGCCTGCCCCTCGATGACCAGCCAGGCGCCGAGACCGAGCATGGACGACTGCAGCAGCATGCGCAGGACCTTCGATATCGCGCCGAAGCCGCCTGCCACATCGCTCACCTTGCGCTGCTCGGCGATGTAATCGAGGTTGGCATCTTCCCACCGGGCGGTAAGACCGCCGGCCATGCCCATGGCTGCGACGACCTCTGCGTTGCGATTGGCGGCGCTGACCAGGCCGTTGCGGCGGATGCCGCTCGACGTTCCTGACGACACCGGCTTTCGCGTCAGCCGTTCGGCCATGATCGTGAGCACGACCAGCACGATCGCGCCGAGCAGCGCCGTCACGCCGAGCAGCCAGTGGAACATGAAGATGATAAACAGATAGAGCGGCAGCCATGGCAGGTCGAAAAGCGCCGTCGGCCCGCTGCCCGACAGGAATACGCGGACGCTGTCGAGGTCGCGCATCGGCTGCAGGCTGTCGCTGTCGCGGCCCGTCCTGAGGGGCAGACGCAGGATTGATTGATAGACTCGGCCGCCGAGCGCTTCGTCAAGCGCCCCGCCGATGCGGACGAGCACGCGGCCGCGCACGAATTCGAGAACACCCTGCCCGCTATAGAGAATGAGGAGCAGGATGGAGAGGCCAACCAGCGTCGGCAGGCTGCGGCTCGGCAGCACGCGATCATAGACCTCGAGCATATAGAGCGAGCCGGCGAGCATCAGAACGTTGAGCACGCCGCTGAACAGTCCTACCGCGAGGAAGGCGGAACGGCAGGCGCGAAGCGCATCGGCAAGTTCCGAGCGCTGAGGGCGCCTGGCGGGTTTTGCTGCCGGGCGAGCGCTGGCGCCGATGTTTGCGACTGTCGCGCGCCCACTGACGTCGTCAGAGCGCGCGCGAAACAGAACCAGACCGGCGAAGGCGGCGACCGCTGTTGCGCCCAGCACCGTGCCCCCCGAGAGCGATCCGCAGGCAACAATCGCCACGCCAAGGATGAGAAGGACGAGGCCTGCCAGCCTCGTCCTCGCCTGCCCTGTGCCGAGCATGCCAGTTGTTGCCATGGCGGTTTTTCACTAGGCCCGATTAGATCACACCGCTCAGCTGATGCCCGTCAGCCCCACAACCTCGTGCAGCGTCACCCAGAACTGATCGAGCGTATTTGGGTGGTCGTCGACGATGCTGGTGCCGTTGAACCAGGCAACATGACCGCCGGGGCCGGGGCCGGAGGTCACCAACTGGCCCTGGTTGAACCACATCAGAGCATTCTTCAAGCCTTCGCCGTCGGCTTCCTTGCCCCCGTTCCAGTCGGTGATGCCGGCAGGATCAGTCACGTCGACATATTTGGTCCAAGCATTGGTGTTAGTCTTGAGCGCGTTGCCCAGTAACGCTGTGCCGGCGCCGTTGGTGTCGATGAAGCCGTCATTGTTGGCGTCAAGGTTAGCGCCAGCCGTAGACCAGGCGCCTTGGCTCTTGAGCCACATCACCGCTTCGTCGATCAGATTATCGGGCTGAGCGACGCCGTTGTTGATGTTGAGCTGGGTTGCAATCGCCTGCTGCAGCATGATTAGCCGCGCGTCACCGCCAGCCGAGGCGGATTCGATCGACTTCGCCAGCGAGATTGAGATCCACAGATCGTGCGTGTCGTTGGCTATGCCGTCGGAGTTGGTGTCGCCAAGCAGAAGATATTTGCTCTCGTCGATCTTCGCTGTGGTCAGGTCGTCCTTACTCGGATTCACATCGAGGCTGGACAACACGCCCGAAGCGTATGCGCTCTTGGATGGATTACCTTCGTTGCCGCCGACGTTGTCCCAAACATCCGTGTGGCTGCCCCAGAACCCTTGCGTCAGCGCCTTGTTGGAGAAGCCCTCATAGTCGCTGCTATCCGTGGCGCTCGGCGTGCGCGAATGTTCGGCGGTGTCTGTATATGCGTCGGTCGTGGCCGTCGCGTTGTTGACATAGCTACCCACCTGCGCCGTGCCCGTGGCCTGGTAGTGCCAGGTTTCGCCGATGTCGAAGACGCCGTTCAAATTGCCGTCGCCGGTGTTGAACCCGCTGCTGGTGATCGCCGTCGCATTGAAGTCGTCGCTAGGATTGAGCGGAGTACCATTGTCATCCTTCACAACCACGTTGGTGAGCGCGACATTGCCGTCATTGGTCACATCGTACGTCCAGGTCACCGCCTGACCTTGGAAGATGTCGAGGCCGTGGTCGACGCCGTTCGTCTTCTTGTCGAGCGTGATGTGCGGATCGGCGCCGAAATAGCTGGAATCGTCATGGGCGGTAACCGGCACGCTGTGACCGGCATCGTCCTGATAGGAACTCGTGGCCGTGCCGGTGTTCTCGTAGGCACCGGCTTGCGAGGTGCCGCTGGCCGTGAAGACCCAGGACTCGCCGATACCGAACACGCCGTCCAGATCGGTATCGCCGATGTTGTGGGTGGCGTCGGCAAGCACCGCGACCGGGGTAACGCCGGCATCGCTGTCGCTCACCGCCGCACCGGACAGCGCCACGTTGCCGGTGTTGGTAACTGTGTACTTCCACGAGATGGCCTCGTTGGCCAGGATGGTGTGGCCGTCGCCCTCACTGCCGCCATCCACCGTCACCTTGTCGATGGTGATCTCAGGATCGGCGCCGAAGTAGCCGGAATCGTCATGGGCGGTAACCGGCACGCTGTGACCGGCATCGTCCTGATAAGAACTCGTGGCCGTGCCGGTGTTCTCGTAGGCGCCGGCTTGCGAGGTTCCGCTGGCCGTGAAGACCCAGGACTCGCCGATATCGAACATGCCGTCCAGATCGGTATCGCCGATGTTGTGAGTGGCATCGGCAAGCACCGCGACCGGGGTAACGCCGGCATCGCTGTCGCTCACCGCCACACCGGACAGCGCCACGTTGCCGGTGTTGGTGACCGTGTACTTCCAGGAGATGGCCTCTCCCGACAGGATGTTCAGGCCATCGCCCGACGCCGTGTCGTCCACCGTCACCTTGTCGATGGTGATCTTAGGATCGGCGCCGAAGTAATTCGAAGGATCGAAATCGGTTACGGTGCCCGTACCGGTTGAAGCCGTCACAGTACCGATATTAGAATAATTCCCGGAGATCGCCGTCCCGGAGCCGGTGAAAATCCAGGTCTCGGTCGTGTCGAGCTTGTTATCATGGTTGGTGTCGCCGACATTGAAGCCGCCGCTAAGCACCGGTGAGACGACGACGTTGTGGTCGTCGGTCACGACGACGTTCGACAACGCAACGTTGCCGGTATTGGTCACCGTATACTTCCAGGAGATCGAATCGCCTGCAAGGACGTTCAGGCCATCTCCGGAGACCGCGCCGTCGACCGTCTGCTTGTCGATGGCGATTCCGGGCTGGGTCGAAACGCTTGGGACTGTCGTGGTGCGCCACTCCTCGAAGCCGCCATCCGAACCTGAGAAGCTTGAGTAGAGCGTGACGTAGGAGCTGGACGTCGCGCCGGCACTGAGGAAGGAGCTTACCGGGACAAGCACGCGGTAGTCGTCCGTGCCGGAACCGCTATTGGAGTCCGTCAGCAGCTGCGTGCCGGGCATGTCGAAGACCGAGACGAAGCCGGAGAAGCCGGCATCATAGTCTGTGATGGTCGCGTCGTGGTTGGAAATATAGACCCTGAGATCGGTCAGCGTGATGTTGGCATTGACGTTTTCGTTAAGGTCCAGCCGGAACTCGATATATTCGACGCCATTGACGGTGATCGGCTGCAGATTGCCCCATTGCAGGCTGTGTGTGAACGAGGCCTTGTCGTCGAGGACTTTGCCATTCTGATCGGTGTTGAAGCCTTGCTCGACACCTGTCGCCTGCAAGCGGAAGAAGGAATCGTAGTTACCTGTGCCGGAACCAATCGACGTGGCCTCGAGAAGCACACCATCGCCAATGTCACTCATTGTCATTTCCTCCACAGACGCTCGCGCGCCTTTTTGGCCGCCACGGCGGCTAACTACCCCATGCAACGACGCCAAGATCGGCGTCCAAATTCCGTGCGGAGAGGAGGATCCGCTTAGCACCCGGCGCGCCGCACCTGCCCGTCCCCGGCCCGAGCGCACCAAATACAACATGGTGTCTCATGGCGGGTGGCGGCTCGATGGTGACGGCTAAAAGCGGCTACGGATGCCGCGCTGCGTTTCCCCTACCCCAGTAGCGCAGTATCTCGTTGTTGCCGGTATCGAGACTGTTCACGCTACTATATTAGGGTATTATTAACTCTACCGCAGCGTGCGTCAACGGGCAATTCGATGAAGAGTTAATGACAAAACTCAAACCAAGGCGCGAATTCGGTTATTCGGCATAAAGAATACTTCATTCTATCCTTAGGTCTTACTTTATAAGGGACCTTTGCAGCGACCATTTCAGACTTCGGTGTCAGACCTCGGTCGCAGCCATGGCAACTGAAGCGATGCGGCTGGAGGGGGCTCTCAGACCACCTTCTTGTTGCCCTGCCTGCCGCCATGCGCTTCCACGGCCTTCTCCACGGCGCGCTTCAGCTCATCCTTGATCTCCGCCGTCTCGGCCATCAGCGCCTCGATCTTGAGAAAATCGAGCACGCGGTATTTCGAGACTTTTGGGCGGATCAGTATGTCGGGGCTGGACTGCTGCAGCTTGTTGGCGATGATCGACTGCATCATCAACTGCGAGGCGCCATACATCAGGTCTACCGTGGTCGGATGCTTGCGCTCGGCGTCGCTCGGCGCACCGACCACGTCGATTGCGATGACGATATCGGCATCCTTTTCGAGGAGATCGAAGGGGACGGGATTGTAGATGCCGCCGTCGATCAGCAGGCAATCATTGCGCACGACAGGGCGGAACACCGCCGGAATGGCGGCCGAGGCCGCGAGCGCCGAATGCAATTCACCCTCGGCGAACACGGCGAGCTTGTGGCCGAAATAGTCGGTCGCCGTCACCTTGAGCGGAATTTTCAGCTCCTCGAAAGTGGTGGGGATATGCTGAGGCAGGAACGCCTTCAGGATGCGCTCGATGTTGAACTGGCCGACGCGGATGCCGCCCTGCATGGCTTCGGCGATCGTGCCCGGCCGCGACCGCCACATGCGCGCCGCCATTTCAGCGCGGCTGCCGAGGATCGAACGGGAATAGTCGTGGATTTGCGCTCCAGTCATGCCCGCGGCCATGCCGGCGCCCATGATGGCGCCGATCGACGAGCCGGCAATCGCCGCCGGCTTGATGCCAAGCTCGTCGAGAGCCTCGATGATATGGATATGCGCAAGACCGCGCGCGCCGCCGCCGCCGAAGGCCACCCCGAAGGTCGGGCTCATCCCTTGCGGCCTCCCGCCACCTGAACCAGCGGCGGCCCAATGACCATCACCGCCGGGTCGGACGACAGGAGCTTCTTCGCCGCCGCCTTGACGTCGGCCAGCGTCACCGCGTTGATGAGAGCCGCGCGCCGCTTGATATAATCGATGCCGAGATCATCGATCTGCAGCTCCACCAGCGTCGCGGCGATGGAGCTGGACGAATCCAGATTGCTGATGGCATAGGCGCCGACCATGTATTTCTTGGTCGCCGCGAGCTCCTCCTCCGAGGGGCCGTTGTCGGCCATGTCCCTCACCACCTGCCGCACGATCGCAAGCGTTTGGGCCGCGCGGTCGGAACGCGTCGCCGTCGTCACCAGCAGCGCGTTGGAATGCTCGTGATCGACGAGATCGGAGCTGACGCTATAGGCAAGGCCGCGCTTCTCGCGCACCTCTTCGTAGAGACGCGAGGTGAATGTCGAGCCGCCGAGTATCTCGTTCATCAGCGCGGCGGCGTAGAAATCGGGATCGCTTCGCTTCACGCCCGGCCAGGCAAGCTGCAGGGAGGTCTGCGGCAAGTCGTAATTCACTTCGAGCTGCTGCCCGAGCTTGGGCGTGACGTCGACAATCGGCGCCAGCGCCTGCTTGTCCGGCAGGTCGCCGAACACCTCGTCGAGCCTGCCGCTCAACGTGGCGGCGTCGATATCGCCCACCACCGCCACATGCAGGCCGCCGCGGGCGAAATTTGCTTTGTGAAAGGCCCTGAGGTCGTCGGCAGTGATGGTGGCGAGGCTGTCTTTGTTGCCCTCGTCTGGCCGCGCATAGGGATGCTGGCCATAGATCGCGCGCAGCCAACGCTGTTGGCCGATCGTATTGGGGTCCCGCTCATTGGCGAGGATGCCGGACAGTATCTGGGCGCGGATGCGGTCGATCGGCGCCTGGTCGAAGCGCGGGCGGTTCACCGCCAGCTTCAGCAGGCCGAAAGCCTCGTCCTTCTGGTCGGACAACATGCGCATCGAACCATAGATGCCATCGCGGGCGGCCTGAAAACTCATCTCGGCGCCGGCATCGTCGAGCTTCACCTGGAAGCCCTCGCTGTCGAGGTCGCCGGCGCCCTCGTCGAACAGGCCGGTCATCAGGTTGACCAGGCCTTCCTTACCGGCCGGATCCTGCGCCGTGCCGCCGTCAAAGACGAAACGGATCGCAACCAGCGGGATCGAATGGTCTTCCACCAGCCAGGCGGTGACGCCCTTCTTCGACTTCACCTCCTGGATGTTCATTTCGGCGCGCGCGGCAAGCGCCGGCAAAAGCAGGAAGAACAGGGCGAAGCAAAGGATGGCGACGGCGCGATAGACGCGCCCACCTTCTCCCCTTGCGGGAGAAGGTGGATCGGCGCGCAGCGCCGAGACGGATGAGGGGTGTTGCAAGGATCGCCGTCCTTGCCAAGCTGGAACACCCCTCATCTGACCGAGCTTCGCTCGGCCACCGCCCGGGGTCGAGCCACGGGTCTCGCCCCGTCCTTCGGACCCCACGAGGGGAGAAGGGGAAGCCTGGCGGGGAGAAGGAAAGGTGCTCGTGCGGCCAAGAACCATGCTCATCATCAATTCCCCGCCTGCTGCTGCGGCAAGAGATAGCCACTGGTTGAGCGATCGAGCACCAGATAGCGGGCGGCGACTGCCTTGACTTCATCGGCGGTTACCTTGCGGATGCGGTCGGGCCATTCCTGGACGTCCTTGACATTGCCGCCCGTGGCAAGCGTCGAGCCGTACATGTTGGCCATGTCGTCCTGCTTGTCGCGCGCAAAAATCATGGAGCGCACATAGCGGGTCTTGGCCCGCTCCAGCTCATCGTCGCTCACGCCGTCCTTGACGATGCGGGCGATCTCGGCATCGACCGCCGTCTCGATATCGACAAGCTTGGCGTCGCCGCGCGGGGCACCATAGACGGTGAAATTGGTGGCGTCGAGCATGGTGCCCTGGAAGTAGGCGCCGGCCTCGGAAGCGATACCCTGCTTGACGACGAGCTGCTGGTACAACCTGCTGCGGTTGTCGCCGCCGAGGATCTCGGCAAGCAGGTCGAGCGCCTCGGCTTCGCCGGGCTTGGCCGTGTGATAGGACGGCACCACCCATTGCGTCGAAAAACTCGGCACCGAGACGCGCGCGTCGGTCAGCGTCACTGTGCGCTTCGTATTCTGCTCCGGCTCGACGGGACGGATGCGCGGCCGCAGGTCCGGGCCGCGGGCGACCTTGCCGTAGGTCCTTTCGGCCATCGCCTTCACCGCGTTGGGATCGACGTCGCCCACCACCACCAGCACGGCGTTGTTCGGCCGATAATAGGCGTCGTAGAAGGCTTTCGCGTCCGGACGGTTCAACTGCTCCATCTCCTGCATCCAGCCGATCACCGGAATGCGGTAAGGCTGGTTCTGCCAGAGCGTCGCGTCGACCTCCTCGTCGAGCACCGCCTGCGGGTTGCCGTCGATGCGCGAGCGGCGCTCCTCCAGGATCACGTCGCGCTCGGTCTTGATGACATCGTCGGTCAGGATGAGGTTACGCATGCGATCGGCCTCGAAGCCCATCATCTGCTCGAGCGCCGAAGGCGGCACCGTCTCGTGGAAGGCGGTGTAGTCGTAAGAGGTGAAGGCGTTGTTGGAGCCGCCGATCTCGGACACGGCGCGGTCGAACTCGCCGGCGGCGTGATTTGTCGTGGCCTTGAACATCAGGTGCTCGAAGAAATGCGCGATGCCGGATTTGCCGGGCGGCTCGTCGGCGCTGCCGATCTTGTACCAGACCATGTGGGTGACGATCGGGGCGCGATGGTCCGGGATGATGACCACTTCCATGCCGTTGTCGAGCAGGAAATCCTTGACCTCGCCGTCATCGGCCGCGCGGGCCGGAGCAGCCGCGGCAAGCGCCAGCGCGCCCGCCAGAAGCGCTGCGCGCAGCCCAATCCCTGTTTGTCTCATCAAGTTCTCCGGTCGCGGTTGCGCGACGATAGGCAAGGTTCGCTGGTGAGGCAAAGTGATTTGTTCGGCATTTTCGAGGCGAGGCTAGTTGGCCTCGACGAAGCGGATGACCGTTTCGCCGTAATTGCGCTCGTCCATCACGGAAAAACCGGCGCCCGGCTCGAATGGCGCCGAGGCAGCCTCCTCGACGACGCAGAGCGCGCCAGGCAGAAGCCAGCCGCCGGCCTTGGCCGAGCGCAGCGCGCGCTCGCCGAGCCCTTTGCCATAGGGCGGGTCGGCGAAGATCAGGCCGAAGGGCGAGATCGTGCCGGCTTCGCCCAAATGAGCGGCGTCGCGACGAAAAATCTTGGTGCGGCCGGTGAGCCCATAGGCCTCGACGTTCTCGCGGATCAGACCTCGCCCTTCGGTCGATTCTTCGATGAAGACGCAGTAGGAGGCGCCGCGCGACAGCGCCTCAAGTCCGAGCGCGCCGGTGCCGGCGAAAAGGTCGAGCACGCGGCCGCCCTCGAGCTTTTCCGCGTAGCGATGCGCCAGGACGTTGAACACCGCCTCGCGGGTGCGGTCGGTGGTCGGGCGGATGGCATTGCTTTTCGGCGTCGCCAGCGGACGCCCGCGGAATTCACCGCCGACGATCCGCATCGCCGCCCCTCTTCGGACCGCGCGGCCTGTCGCCGCCATCGCCTTCAGGACGCTCGCCGCGAGGCTTGCCGAACGGCTTCGCGCCCGGCTTACCCTTGCCGCCCGGCTTGTAGGATGCCTTGCGCGCCTTCGCCTCGGCGGCCTTGGCGGCATCGGCCTCCGCCCTGCCCTTGCCGATCGGCCGGGCGCCCGGCGCCATCCAGACATTGGCCTTGCGCTGGCCGGGCGGCTCGATCGGCCGCTGCTCGCGCTCGGATTTCTTGCCCCCAAACCGCGGCTTGTCGCCGAAACCGCCACGGTCGGATTTCGGGCCGCGCTCGCCGAACGCCCTGTCCGGCCCAAATACCCTGTCCGGCTTTGTCGAGAGCTTGCTCAGCGCCTCGTCGCGGCTGCCTTCGCGGCGCTTGCGCGCCTTGATCAGCCCGCCCTCGCCGATCGGTCGATGGTCGCCGTCGCGCGTGAATTTCGGCCGGTCGGTCTCTTCACGGCGAGGCCCGCCGCCGCGCACCGGCTTGTTGGAGAACGGCTTTTGGATTTCGGCATCGAAATTGGCGCCGGACTCCTCGATCAGCCGCTCGCCAAGCTGTTCGCGCAACACGCGGCCCTTGATCTCGAGCACATGGCCCTCCGGCAGGTCCTCGAGTTGGAACGGCCCGTAGGAGATGCGGATCAGCCGCGTCACGTCGAGGCCAAGCGCGCCGAGTATGTTCTTCACCTCGCGGTTCTTGCCTTCGCGCAGGCCGAGCGTCAGCCACGCATTGGAGCCCTGCTCGCGATCCAGCGAGGCTTCGATCGAGCCGTAGAAGACGCCGTCGACGGCGATGCCTTCGCGCAGGCCGGCGAGCGCGCTCTCCTCGACCTTGCCGTGGACGCGCGCACGATAGCGCCGCAGCCAGCCGGTCGCGGGCAATTCGAGCACGCGCGACAGCCCGCCGTCATTGGTCAAAAGCAGCAGGCCCTCGGTGTTGATGTCGAGCCGGCCGATCGTCATCAGCCGCGGCAGGTCGGGCGGCAGCACGTCGAAAACGGTCCTGCGGCCTTCCGGATCGCGGTTGGTCGTGACGACGCCCGCCGGCTTGTGGAACAGGAAGAGACGCGTGCGCTCGATCGGCGGAATCTCGGTGCCATCGAGATGGATAACGTCGTCGGCGCCGACATTGAAGGCCGGCGAGTCCAGCACCTTGCCGTTCACCTTGACGCGGCCGGCGGCGATCAGCTCCTCGGCGTCGCGGCGCGAGGCGATGCCGGCGCGCGCCAGCCGCTTGGCGATGCGCTCGCCGCTTTCCGGCGCGGCTTCCGGGGGACGCGGCCGCGGCTTGAAGCCGCCTTCCGGCTTTCTTGCGGTGGCGTCGCGCGGCGGGCGATCGCTGAAGTCGCGCTTCGGCCGGTCGGCGAAATCGCGTTTGGGACCGTCATCGAACGCGCGCTTGGGGCGGTCGAAACGTCGTTCGCCCCGCTCGCCTTCAGCCGCCACCGGCCGGTCGCCCCGCGGCGTATAGGGCTTGCGGCTCTCACGCTTGTCGAAGGGCTTGCCGTCGCGCGGCGGACCTTTGCGGAACGGCCTGTCGCCTCGCTCCCCGCCTTCCCCCGTTTCACGCGGCTTGTAGCTGCGCTTGAAGTCGCGGGCCGGGCGCTCACCTTCGGCCGCCATCGGCCGGTCGCCGCGCGGCGTGTAAGGTTTGCGGCCATCGCGCTTCTCGAATGGCTTGCCGTCGGGACGCGGACCTTTGTTGAACGGCTTTTCGGCACGCCCAGCGCCCTCGCCCGTTTCGCGTGGCTTATAGCTACGCTCGCCATGGCGGCGCTCGCCTTCGGCAGCCGCGGGCCGCTCGCGCTTGGCGAATGGCTTCTTGGCGCCGTAGGCCGGCTTGCCGTCTCGCCGGCCCGCCGGTTTCGAGCCGCCTTTGCGCGGCCCGCGTGAAGATTTCTTGTCGTCGTTCATTACTTCGCTCGTCTTCACCTGCTACAGCGCAGCACGCCCTTTCGGACGCCCAGCGCAGGCGGTGCCATCTTGATTATTGCGCATATGCCAGCGCGGCAAAAACCGATTCCGGTTTTCAAGGTCTCGCGCTAGATAACAGGATCGCTGTCGGGTGGCGAGGAGTAATCGGAATGGAGACCGCTTGAAACGACCGGATTTCATGGCCCTGGCGCTTGAAGAGGCCGAAGCGGCCGGCGGCCGCGGCGAAGTGCCGGTCGGCGCTGTGATCGCCAATGGCGGCACGGTGGTCGCGAAAGCCGGCAACCGCACGCGCGAGTTGGCGGACCCGACCGCGCATGCCGAGATGCTGGCGATCCGCGAGGCCTGCCGGAAGCTCGCAAGCGAGCGTCTCACCGGCCACGATCTCTATGTGACGCTGGAGCCCTGCGCGATGTGCGCCGGCGCGATCTCCTTCGCCCGGCTGCGGCGGCTCTATTTCGGCGCCGCCGACGAGAAAGGCGGCGCGGTGATCAACGGCGTGCGCTTCTTCGCTTCGCCCACCTGCCACCACACCCCGGACATCTATCCGGGAATGGGCGAGAGCGACGCCGCCCTCATCCTCAAGGACTTTTTTCGCGAGAGACGGGATGGTGGGTGAAGTGAGTAGTGGTTAGTGAGTAGTGAAGCAGTCACCACTGACTACTGACTACTGACTACTGACTACTGACTAATGACTATTTCACAGGCCGAGCCAGTCGAACCAGCCGCCCTTCTTGCCTTCGGCCTGCGCCTTGAGACGGCGCTCCTTCTTGTACTCGTCCTCGCCGAGCTCGTTCTGCGGCGCGGTGGCGGCCGCCTGGCGATAGGCAAGCGGCGGCTCGCTCAGATATTTGCGAGTGGTCGGATCGCCCTGCTTCTGTTCGGCCAGCCGGCGCTGAACCTCGGCGCGGCGCGTGGCGCTGGAATCATCCGGCGACCAGCGCGGCGGGTGGCTGGAACCCGAATCCGCCATCGCCTTCTTCACCGCTTCGGGATCGGTCTGGACATCCTCGGCCGCTTCAGGCTGGTAGTTCGGATCGTTCTGGTGCGCGGTGGCGTCGGCGCGGATGCGGGCGCGGCGCGCCTCCGGCGATTCGGGCCAGTCGGCGCTCGCCGTCTGGATGCTCTGCTGCGGCGCGGGCAAGCTTTCCTTCTGCCCAGGAGCTGGCTTCACCAGTTCAGGACGCGGCTTGTAGTCGATCGGATCGCGACGCTTCGGCGTGATCGCGGCAGCGCCGGAAACATCATCGAAGAGCTGCGCGGCAGCGGTCTTGCCGGTCCCGTAGGTGGGCGAGCTCACGCAGCCGGACATTGCGATGGCCGATACCACAAGCGGCGCCATCAGCGCGGCGCGCGCAAACGTTCTGTCGGTCATGCCAAAAAGTCCCACTCTAACAGCCTTTCGGTCGCCACCGGCCAACGGCACGATCCCCTGCTTCCCCGCACTTGCGATGGAAATCCGGCGACAATTTGTCTGCCGGAGTGTCACGTGTTTACCTCAACCGCTTATTAAGGGCAACGCACGGGCGGCGATTGGCCCCCCGGCGCGGTACTTTTGCACTGGATCCCAAAACCGCTGCGCACACTCGGAGCAAGCCCGAGCGCATGCTTTGGGCGACATGCGCTAAACCCGCCCAAGCGCCTTCAGCTCGTGCAGCACGGCCGCATCGCGGGCCGAAACGTCCGGGAATTCCGGGTCCTGGCCGACATCGGCGGTGTAGCGCCAGGAGCGCGCGCATTTGACCAGACCGCGATCCTCGGCTTTCTCCACCACCACCGCCACACCCTTGACGTCGTCGAGCGTGAAGGCGCTTTCCGGGGCTTTGCCATGCTTGACGACGAGATCGCTGGTGATCGCCATCTCGGCCATGTCGACATCGGCGATCGCCGCCTCCAGCGCGGCGTCGTCGAGCGTCACCACCGGCACGGCCTCGAGCGAAGAACCGATCAGCTTCTCGGCGCGCGCGATCTCCAGCGCGCCGGTGACGACACGGCGCACTTGCCTCACCTTGCGCCATTTCTCGGCCAGCGCCTCGTTGCGCCAGTTCTGCGGAATCGTCGGGAACTGATCGAGATGCACCGAGACGGCTTTCGGATGGCGGTCGAGCCAGGCTTCCTCGGTGGTGAAGGGCAGCATCGGCGCCAGCCACTTCACCAGGCATTCGAAGAGGTGGCGCACCACCTGCACGGCCGCCCTGCGACGCAGGCTCGACGGCGCGTCGCAGTAGAGCGCGTCCTTGCGGATGTCGAAATAAAAGGCCGAAAGCTCCACCACCATGAAGTCGAGCAGCGTGCGGGTGATGCGCTTGAACTCGAACGCGTCGTAGCCCTGGCGGACCACCTCATCCAACTCGGACAGCCGATGCAGCATCAGCCGTTCCAGTTCCGGCATCGCCTCGACCGGCACATCCTGGCCGTCGTCATGGGCGAGCGTGCCCAGCATCCAGCGGATGGTGTTCCTGAGCTTGCGGTAGGCGTCGATATTGGTCTGCAGCACGTTCTTGCCGAGGCGCTGGTCTTCCCAATAATCGGTCGTCACCACCCAGAGCCTCAGGATATCGGCGCCGGACTGTTTGATGACGTCCTGCGGCACGACAGTGTTGCCGAGCGACTTCGACATCTTGCGGCCTTCCTCGTCCATGGTGAAGCCATGGGTGATGACCGTGTCGTAAGGCGCCCTGCCCCTGGTGCCGCAGCTTTCGAGCAGCGAGGAATGGAACCAGCCGCGATGCTGATCCGAGCCCTCAAGATAGACGTCGGCCGGCCATTTGAGATCCGGACGGTCTTCCAGCGTGAAGACATGCGTCGAGCCGGAATCGAACCAGACGTCGAGGATGTCCATCACCTGGTGCCATTTCGAGGCATCGTGATTGCCGAGGAAGCGCGCCTTGGCGCCCTCGGCGAACCAGGCGTCGGCGCCTTCCTTCTCGAAAGCGTCCATGATGCGCCGGTTGACGGCCTCGTCCTTCAGCACATTGCCGTCCTCGTCGGCGAAGACGGCGATCGGCACGCCCCAGGCGCGCTGGCGCGACAGCACCCAATCCGGGCGCTCCTCGATCATGGCGCGGATGCGGTTCTGGCCCGCCGCCGGCACGAAGCGGGTGTCGTCGATCGCCTTCAGCGCGCGACCGCGCAGCGTCGTGCCGTCGCCCAGGTCCTTGTCCATATAGACGAACCATTGCGGCGTGTTGCGGAAGATGACCGGCTTCTTGGAGCGCCACGAGTGCGGGTAGCTGTGCTTCAGCCGGCCACGCGCGAAGAGCGCGTTGCGCTTGATCAGCTCGTCGATCACCGCCTGGTTGGCGTTGCCCTTCTTGCCGTTGTCATCGATGACGCGCGCCGCACCGCCCTCGCGCCCGGGGCCGAAGCCCGGCGCGTCCTTGGTGAAGAAGCCGGCATCGTCGACCGTGAAGGGGATCGCGGTATCAACGCCGCGCGCCCTCAGTTCGCTCGCGGCTTCCATCCAGGCGTCGAAATCCTCGCGGCCATGGCCGGGCGCGGTGTGCACAAAGCCGGTGCCAGCATCGTCGGTGACATGCTCGCCGGCAACCATCGGCACCGGGAATTCATAGCCGCCGCCGAGCCCTTTGAAAGGATGCGAAAGCGTAAGCTTCCCAAGCTGTTCGGCCGAGACGCTATGAAGCCTGTTGAACGTGACCTTGGCCTTGGCCGCACAGTCCTCGGCCAGCGCGTCGGCAAAGATCAGCTTCTCGCCCGGCTGCGGACCGAAGGCGTTCTCGGCCGCCGTCACCTCATAGAGGCCATAGGCGATGCGCGGCGAATAGCTCACGGCGCGGTTGCCGGGAATGGTCCAAGGTGTGGTCGTCCAGATGACGACATGCGCCTCGACCAGATCGAGCGCGGCCTCGTCCAGCGCCGGCGAGGCGCCCGCGACCGGCTGGACAAGACTCGCGACCGGAAACTTCACCCAGATCGTGTCGCTCTCATAGTCCTGATACTCGACCTCGGCTTCGGCGAGCG
This sequence comes from Mesorhizobium sp. B2-6-2, assembly GCF_006440615.1. Taxonomy (NCBI): domain Bacteria; kingdom Pseudomonadati; phylum Pseudomonadota; class Alphaproteobacteria; order Hyphomicrobiales; family Phyllobacteriaceae; genus Mesorhizobium; species Mesorhizobium sp. B2-6-2. Next base: position 69,024 of record NZ_VFUG01000010.1, read on the forward strand.
CAGTACGCTCGACCACGCTCCACATCACCGGCTTCGAGCCGCGGTAGAGCTGACCGGACATGGCGAATTTCAACAGTTCGCCAGCAATGCGCGACTCGGCATGGTAAGCCATGGTCGTATAGGGATTGTCGAAATCGCCGATGACGCCGAGGCGCTGGAACTCGTCGCCCTGCACCTTGATCCAATGAGCCGCGAAGTCGCGGCATTCCTTGCGGAACTCGTTGACCGGCACCTCGTCCTTGTTCTTACCCTTGGCGCGATACTGCTCCTCGATCTTCCATTCGATCGGCAGGCCGTGGCAGTCCCAACCCGGCACGTAGTTGGCGTCATAGCCGCGCATCTGGAAGGAGCGGTTGATGACGTCCTTGAGGATCTTGTTCAGCGCATGGCCGATATGGATGTTGCCGTTGGCGTAGGGCGGGCCGTCATGCAGCACGAATTTCTCGCGGCCGGCGGCCTCCTCGCGCAGCTTTCTGTAAAGGTCCATGTCCTGCCAGCGCTTGACCAGGCCAGGCTCCTTCTCAGGCAGGCCGGCGCGCATGGGGAAATCCGTCTGCGGCAAATAAAGCGTTTTGGAATAGTCGATCGTCTCAACAGTGTCGGTCATTGATCTGCCATCTCAGGGTACCCGACGACAAAAGCCGGGCGTTCAGGTCTTGCCTTGACGCATATCGTTTTCCCAAAAACGAAGCCACCTTTGGGCGATATGCGTTGATGTTCATGAAAAAACGCGAGGGGCGCGCGCGAAAACACCCGGCGGCTCCAGCGGCGCTCAGGCCGCCCGGAACACCGGGCCCGTAATTCGTATCGCGATCGCGAAAAGGCGCGAAAAGCTCGTCATGGCGTGGCTTTTAGCGGATGGCGCGGCAGGAATAAAGCGCGGATTTCAAGGCATGAGGCCGCTTTCGCGACCTACATCGTGAAATTGAAGCGGTAAGTGGTCGAGACACCGAAGGTCCACTGGTTGCGGTCGCCCCGTTCCTTGACCAGGCTGGAATCGGCAGCCGGCCCCATCAGGCGCAAATATTCGGTGAAGACGCTCGCCGTCATCGGCTCGGTCACCTTCCAGGTGATCGCGCCGCCGAGGCCTGTCGACTTCACACCGCCGCCCGGATGGTACTCGCTCAAGCCCGAAGCCGCCGCTTCCTTGGCATTGACGCCGTAGTAGGCGTCGAAATAGTCCGACGAGGCGAAGGAAACGCGCGGACCGCCGGAGATGCGAACGGTCGGCGTGATGTCGTAGAAGGCGTCGGCCGCGATATCGGCGACGAAGCCGTTGTGGGAGCGTATGCCATGCCGCAACTCGGCCCGCGCGCGCAGCCAGTCCAGCGGATAAAATTCGAAGAAGCCGCCCACCTCGCCGCCGAAGCGCACCGGATCGAGCCCCTTGAGCTCATCCTTGCTCTCGCGCGAGAATATGAACTTGCCGGTCAAGCCGGCGCGAACGGAACCGTCATCGATCAGCGCCAGCGAGATGTTGTCGTTGCGCGAGGTGAAACGCGCCTCCGGACCGACCTTGCCGAGCGAAATGATCGGCTGGGCGCTGAGCATGTATTTCTTGCCGCCCTCGAAATTCGGCGCGACCAGCGCTGTGGCGCCGAGCGTCAGATACCAGTCGCCGGATATCCAGCTGCCCTCGCCAGCCTGAGCAGCAGGCGCGGCGGACAGGCCCATGGCAACGGCCAGCGGAATCGTCCCGACAATACGCATCGTCACCCCTTACGCGAAACAGGCCGGCAGCACCACCTGCCAGCGCTGAAGCCAATGCCGTGCGTTCGGTAAAATTTGACTTAAAGTCGTAACGTCGGAACCAGCGGAATCAACGGACGAATTAGGCGACACGCCGGGTGCGGCGAGACGTCTCTATCAGATCGCAGGCCGCTTCCAGTCCGCCGGTAAGCGGATTTGATGCCCCGTAGGCAAGGGCCGCTCTGTGCCATTGCGCGGGGACCGCCGGGTTGCCGGCCTTCAGGATTGCCTGCCGCCAGATTTCAGGATCGTCGCGGTTGGCCACAACCAGCCCCGCTCCGCTGGCTTCGACATATTTCGCATATCCGCAGGCGTCCGATGCGATGACAGGCAAGCCGTTTGCGAGTGCCTCGAGGATCACCGTGCCTGTATTTTCAAGGCGAGCCGGATGCAGCATGAAATCGCTTGCAACCACAATCGCCGGAATGTCTTCCTGGATGCCCAGCAGGGTAACCCGTTCCGACATGCCGGATTTGGCAATCAGGGCGCGAAGTCGCGTTTCTTCCTCGCTGCCTTTTCGAAGACCGGCGATCAGCCAATGGATATCCGGGAACGGCTGAAGGCCCTTTACCGCCCGATCGAGACCCTTCACCTTCAATCTGTTGGCGATGGTCAAGGCAATGACGGATTTGCGGGGAAGCCCAAAACGATCGCGGATCTCATTGCGGTCGACAGTGAGCAGCTCCGGTCTGCGGCGTTTCGGATCGAGCGTCGGGCCGACGACGTGAATGCGCGATTCCTCGGTTCGCCAGAAGTCGCGGTAAAGCGCTGCCTGGTTTTCGCTGAGCGCAATGATCTGCACGGCGTTGCCAGGGGCAAAGATCATCGATTCAAGATTCTGCTGGCGCATGAAGCGGGGCGAAAACGGCCGCCACCATCCGAGCTTCGACACAAAATAGGGCGGATCGCCGGCATAGTAGATGTCCAGACCCGCCATCTTGTTGAAACCGACCACGCAGTCGAAGTCGCGCCTGGCCGTCAGCACCGACCTTCCCAGCGCATATTCGGTGCCCGGGTTGGAGAGAACCCTTGCCGGCTGGATCTTTATCGTAGCCGAACTCTCGACATGACCGACCTGGCGCGTCGTCAGGATCGTCACGCTATGGCCGCGCCCGACCAGTCGGTCGCTGATATTGAGACAATCCCTCTGCAGACCCCCGTTCATGAAGAGGGTAGAGATTGCGCAGCAGATTCTCATCGCGTTATCCGGAGCGCCGCCCCACCCCCAAGTCAGATCGGAGAGAGACCCCGGGTGCGCCCCAGACTTCCCCATTCAAACAAACACGCCGGGCGCTCAAATGTTGGTCGTGTTGAAAACAGGCATATGCTGTATATAGTCCGTTATCAAGAGACCTGGATGCTGTTGCATTCAAGCTTTTTCAAAAAAACTCAATTGGAGCGCGCATGAAAATTCCACGGAACGATCGTGGCCGCCGTGCCGGCCTCGACTGAAAGCCGCGGCAGCCGTGCCAAAGGCCCTGCGCGAATATGACTTGCAGCAATGGTTGAGGCTGCAGCCGCTGACGCATGCCGTCAAGACTGCCCGTTACCGGAAAATCGACCGGAGATTTCTGCGCCAGCCGCTCAAGGATGGCGATATCCAGGACGTCCGTGCCGCCGCCCGGGGTCGCCATGTCCTGGTTACCGTCGCTTTCGGCGATGCTCAGTGCCTGGATCTGCAGTTGCGGCTGACGAGACGACTTGTTCGCCATGATCTCCACATCGTTGCCGACAACAGCATCGGCGAAGCTTCCGCAGGCGACAACAGGCAGGTATGCGCAGCCCATGGCGCCGCCTATGTCAGGCTGCCGACCAATCCGTGGACCGCAAGAAACCCGAGCCGGTCCCACGGCGCGGCGCTCAACTGGATGTGGCACAATATTCTGAAGCCGGCCGCGCCGGCCGCGTTCGGATTCCTGGACCAGGATCTTTTCCCGACGAAGCCATGCGACCCTTTCGAGCCTCTTGAAAATGCGTCGTTTCACGGCGACCTCCGCAGAGCAGGCTCGCGATGGTATTTGTGGGCTGGCTATTGCTTCTTCCGATTCGACGCCGTCGGCCGCAAGCCTCTCGATTTCGGGCTCGACTGGTTCGCCGGCCTCGACACCGGCGGAGCCAACTGGGATGTGCTCTATAGGGATGTGGATCCGAACACGGTTCCGCAACGGCCGATAACCGCATTCGCGGCCTTGCCTGGGGTTGAGCTCAGACGGGCCTATTGCGAATGGCGGGGAAGCTGGCTTCATGAAGTCGGCCTCGATGGCGACCTCTCGTTGAAGGCGAAGAAACGCGAGGCGGTGCTGCGGCTGCTCGCGCCCGCACTTGAGGTCCCGCCCGGATCGGCGCGACAAGGAAATTGACGGTCGACAGACCGAGGAAAGTTTGGAATTGGAAATTTTGAAGCCAGGCTGCCGACATTCGAGAATTCAACGGCCATTCGGTCGCGGCCGATCATCGCAAGGAAAGTTCCATTGCCGACAGTAAGCGTCATCATGCCGGTACGAGACGGCGCGCAATATGTCGGCGAGGCCCTGCAAAGCATCCTGGACCAGGATCTGGCGGATATCGAAGTCATCGTCGTCGACGACGGATCTTGCGACAACAGCGCCGCGATCGCGACATCGATCGGCGGCCGCGATGGCCGCGTCAAAGTTGTCGCCAACCGCGGCAAGGGGATCGTCGATGCGCTGAACATGGGGATTGCGCTCGCGCGGGCCCCTCTTGCGGCGCGCATGGATTGCGACGATGTCTCGCTGTCCGACAGGTTGCGCCTACAGGTGGCGTGTTTCCAGGCCGACGCCGATTTGCAGTTGCTCGGCACGGCGGGATTGCAGATCGACCGGGACGGAAACCCGTTGAGGCCGATTGACGTTCCCGCCGGCAACGACCAGTTGCGGGATGCGCTTGCCAGGTACAATCCGATGCTGCATCCGACAGTGATGTTCCGGACCGAGGCCGTCCGGCGCGCTGGAGGCTACCGTCGGGCATTCACCTATGCCGAGGACTACGATCTTTGGCTGCGGCTTTCCGAGACGGGAAAACTGGCCAACATAGATGCGCGGCTCGTGAAGCTGAGATCGCATCCGGGACAGGTATCGCGCATGAAGCAGGATCAGCAAAAGGCGGCAGCGGCATTGGCCAGACAGTCGGCGCTGCTGCGTCGAAATCGCGCCGAGCCGTTCGACGCCAACGGCCAACCCGCGCAGGCCATCGCGCGCTTTCTGGCATCGCGCGCCGCCACAGGGGCCGGCATCTCCAGCCTGGAAAGACGCGACATCGAGTTGCTGTTGCGAACCGCAGGCATACCCATGGCCGTCACTTGCAAGCTGCTGTTCCTTGCGGCTGTCGGCGCCCCGTCCTTCAGGACGCTCGCGCTGGGACCTCGACTGGCCTGGCGCAGGATGATCGCGCGTCCGGCACGAATTCGGCCCAACTGATGCGACTTGTCGTCGATCTCTCGAGCATGCTGCGCTGGCTCGGCCCCCCGGTCGGCCTGGTCCGCGTGCAACGCCACTACGCAGCCGTGGCGGCCGCATTCAAGGCCTCCGAGGTGGCATTCACGGTGTTCGACCCGATCGAGCGGGTGCTTAGACAGGTTTCGCCGAACGTGGCGGCGGAGATCATCGCCGGCGACATTTCGTGCGACATGACCTTTTACCCGGACCCTGCCCGCTTCAAGACGCGTTTTTACGATCGCTGGCCGAACTGGGCGCGGCGGTTGCTGATGGCGATCATCAGACCGCGCCGAATCCTGATAGCGGAAATCGGCGCGTTCGGCCGGCGCAATCCCGGCAGCCCTTTCCTTCGTTTTCTCGACCGGATCGAAAACAGGCTGATGAAGGAAACCGAGCGGCGGCAGGTCGCTGGCGCGGGCGGTTCACGCGCCCGGATCGTCCCGCTCAGGACCGTGGCCGGCGACAAATACGATCTTTCGCCCGGCGACCATCTGCTCTTGATGAACAACGACTGGGCGCATACCGATATCGGGGTCATTTCGCGTGAGGCGCGCTTGGCCGGCGCAAAGCTGATCGTGCTGTTGAACGACATCATTCCGATCCAGTTTCCCGAATGGTACAAGCCGCACGACGTAACGAGATTCACGGACTATGTGGATCTGGCGATGAGACTGGCAGACCGTTTCATCCTGACTTCGAGGCGCGTCACCACCGATGTCGAGGAATATGCCGCCAAGCGCGGCATCCATCTGCCGCAGCTGGAGCATGTCCCTCTCGGCTGCGACAGCGCCCGCAAATCGAAGGCGGACGGCCGCCTGCCGGAGCGGCTCGAGACGGATCGCTACGTCCTCTTCGTTTCCACCATCGAACCGCGCAAGAACCATTCGCTGCTCATGGATGTCTGGACGCGCCTCGTCGTGGACGGAACAGTCGCGCGTAGCGGCATGAAGCTGGTTTTCGTCGGCCGCGGCGGCTGGCTGGTCGACGGCATCCTGGCCAAGCTTCACGGCCATCCTGCCTACGGCAAGAGCCTCGTTCATCTCGACAACGTCGATGACGGAACGCTGTCCCTTCTTTACCGCAACAGCGCGTTCTGCGTGTACCCGTCGCTCTATGAGGGATATGGGCTGCCGCCCGTCGAGGCGCTGGCCTACGGCAAGGCGCTGATCGCCTCGACGGGCGGAGCCATCGCCGAAGTGGTCGGTTCGTCGGGACTCTGCCTTGATCCGCTCGACGTCGAAGGTTGGGAAGACGCTATGCGGGAGTGGATCACTTCGCCCGCGGCCCGTGCTCCGTACGAGGCGAGGGCCGCAGATTTCGTCGCGCGAAGCTGGGGGCAGGCGGGCCGGGAGACGCTGGAGGCGACGCTGGCGCCCTTCCCGGACGAAGTCCAGCCGCAGCAAGGTTGACGATCTCTGCATGCCCGCCGATCGCGGTCATCCGGCCGACGCCGGCCAAGTCGGTTCGTCGGCGAATGAAGGGCTGACGAAGGCGGCCCTTCGCACGCCGTGCTGCTCGCTGGACGCTTAAGTTCATCGGGACTACCTTCCTTTCACCCGCAAGCGGCGCGGCGACATCGGAGGGAAAAGATCATGACCTTGCAAGGCGATGCTCTGAAAGACGCGATCGGCCAGACGCGGGACAAATGGGGATGGTTCGTGGCGCTCGGCGTGTTGCTGCTGATCTTCGGCGGCATCGCTTTCGGCAATCTGTTCATCGCCACCGTCGCCTCCGTCTATGTCGTCGGCTGGCTGATGCTGATGGCGGGTGTCATCGAGATCATCCACGCCTTCGGGGTCAAGACCTGGGGACGTTTCTTCTACTGGCTGCTGAGCGGCCTGCTCTACGCGGTCGCCGGCTTCTTCGCCTTCGACAACCCATTGCTCGCCTCGGCGGTGCTGACGCTGCTGCTGGCCGTCGCGCTCGTCGCTTCGGGGCTTTTGCGGTCCTGGGTGGCCTTCAATCACCGGCCGCAGCAAGGCTGGGGATGGCTGCTGGCGGCCGGCATCATCACCATTCTGCTCGGCCTGATGATCGCCATGGGCTGGCCGGTGAACAGCCTTTGGGTTCTTGGCATCTTCCTGGCGATCGACCTGGTGTTCCAGGGATGGAGCTTCATCGCCATCGGGCTGGCGCTGAAGCGGTAAGCCGCAAGCGGGCGATCTAGGGTGTGTTGAGATTCAGGTCAGGCCGAGCCGAGAACGGTGGTTTCCGAGAACCGGAGCGGAGCGTACTTTTCGTACGTGAGCACCGGAAGCGCAGGAAACCGTCGTTCGCAGGCCGGCATCACCTGAATATCAACGCAGCCTAGAACGCGATTTCGGCGTCCAGCTGCGAGAGCGGGCGCACGCCGTTGAGCAGCGCTCTCGCCTCGGCCTCGTCCTTCTTCATCTGCGCTACCAGCGCATCGAGGCCGTCGAATTTGAGCTCCGGGCGCAGGAAGCCGAAGAACGACACTTGGCAGGTCTCGCCATAAAGATCGCCGGAAAAATCGAAGACGTAGGTTTCGAGCAGCGGCGCGCCATTGTCGTCGACGGTGGGACGCCGGCCGAAGCTGGCGACCCCGTCATGAAGCGCGCCGTCGGCGCGACGGAAGCGGACGGCATAAATCCCCTCCTTCAAACCCGCTTCCGGCGAAAGCCGCATATTGGCCGTCGGGAAGCCGAGGGTGCGGCCAAGCCGCTGGCCGCCGATTACCTCGGTCTCGACGGTGAACCGGTAGCCGAGCAGGCCGGCGGCCTCCTCCACCTTGCCTTCGGCGAGCAGGTCCCGGATGCGGCTCGACGAAACCACCTCCGCGCCTTCATCGCGGAAGGCGTCGACCAGCGTGACGCCGAAGCCGTGCCGTTCACCGGCGGCCATCAGAAAGGCCGGCCCACCCTGGCGGTCCTTGCCGAAATGGAAGTCGAAACCGGTGACGGCGTGGCGGATGCCGAGGTTCTTCTCCAGCACGTCGGTCACGAAAGCCTCGGGGGAGAGCGAGGCAAAATCGCGCGTGAACGGCTGCTCGACCAAAGCGGCAAAGCCAAGCCCGGCGAGCAGCCGCGCCTTCATCGGCGGCGGCGTCAGCACGAAGAGCGGCACCTGTGGCCGGAACACCTTGCGCGGATGCGGCTCGAAGGTGAGCACCAAAGCGGGCACGCCATTGCGGGTTGCTTCGCTCAGCGCGCGCTCCAGGACGGACTGATGGCCGCGATGGACACCGTCGAAATTGCCGATCGCCACGACGCCGCCGCGCAGATGCGCGGACAGCGGCGCGACCGCCGAAAGACGTTGGAAGGCTTGGTTCATGTCGAGGCGCCCGTCATGGCCAGACCACCAACCTATTGCAGACGCGCAATGACGGCGACCGGCCGGTAGCCGTGCTTTTCAAGGAAGCCGGCGAGCCTTTCCGGATCGGGGCTGAGCGGATCGCCATAGTCGCGAGCGTGGATGCCGCCCGAGACATAGAGCACGTCAAAGCCGTTGTCGGCCGCGCCCTTGACGTCGGTCATCATGCCGTCGCCGATGGCGAGGACCTCGCTGCGCTCGACGGCGCGGCCAAGAAGGCCGGCGACCTCCTTCATGGCGACATCGTAGATCGGCGCGAAGGGCTTGCCGGCAATCAACGTACGGCCGCCAAGCTGCGCGTAATCTCGCGCGAGCGCGCCGGCGCACCAGATGGTGCGCTCGCCGCGCTCCACCAGGATATCGGGATTGGCGCAAATGAACGGCAGGTTGCGGGCGCGCAGCCGTTGTAGCATGTCCGCATAGTCGGCGGGCTTCTCGACCTCGTCGTCATAGAGCCCCGTGCAGACGATGCCGGAGGCCTCGAATTCCTCGACGAGATCGACGTCGAGCCCATCATAAAGGGTGAAGTCGCGCTCGGGACCGATGTGAAAGATCTTCCTCGGTCCTTCGGCGATCAGGTCGCGGGTCACATCGCCTGATGTGACGACCTGGTCAAAGGCCTCGGCCGGAACCCCGATGACCTTCATCTGGGCGACGACGTCGGCGCTGCGACGCGGCGAATTGGTGATGAGCACGACAGGCACATTGGCTGCGCGCGCCCTTGCAAGCGCTGCAGCAGCGGCCGGAAAGTGCCATTCGCCATTGTGCACGACGCCCCATACGTCGCACAGTATGGCGGCGTAGCGCCCCGCAAGATCGTCGAGCGAAGCGATGATGTCAGGCGAATCCGCCATGCCGTGTCCCTGATTTCGATCCCTGACAAGACCGCGACAGCCATTCTTCAGTTCAGCGGACGCCACGGCCGGTCCCGCATAACCGAAGCGCTTCATCCTGTCACCAGCTTTCCGGCATCGGCCTTCGACGGCGCGTCGGTGCACAGGGTTAATGCCCAGTCAAATGACCGTGCGACCTTGACGCTTTCGAGAGAGCTAAAATTTAACGATTCATGATCATGCTAAACGAGAAACTATAGGATCCTGGCGGGGGCTAAGGGCATTGATCCGCAAATTCCTACACGACAGGCGAGGCAACTATGCCTTGATGACGGCCGTCACCATGATACCGCTGATGGGCGGCGTGGCGCTTGCGGTCGACTATGCCGAGCTCATAAGGGAGCGGCAGGAGACGCTGAACGCGCTGGACGCCGCCGGCATCGCGACGGCACAGCAGATCGTCGGCGGCGCCACCGACGCCGAAGCCAAGGCTTATGCCAAGACATTCTTCGAGGCCAATCTCAAGCACGTCCTTCCGGCGAACACGACGCTGACGGTGACCTTGCCGAACAACAATGCGGGCGGCGGCACGCTGGTGCTCGAGGCGGCCTTGAAGTACCAGCCCTACTTCCTGCCGGCCGCGGTCGCATTGCTTGGCGGAACGCCGGGTCAGACGAACGTCAACTTCTCGGCCAGATCTGAAATCCGCCTCAAGAACACGCTGGAAGTGTCGCTGGTGCTCGACAATTCGGGCTCGATGACCGATATCAGCGTCTCGAACAAGGTGCGGTTCGATCTCCTCAAGAGTGCCGCCAAGCAGCTCGTCGATCAGTTGGCCGGGCAGGCGCAGTTGATGAAGCAGGTTTCCAAGCCAGTCCAGTTCAGCCTGGTGCCCTTCGCCGCCTCGGTCAATGTCGGCCCCACCTACCAGGGTGCGGCATGGCTTGATCCGTCTGGTATTTCACCCATCCAGCACGAGAATTTCAACTGGGCTACCATGACCAAGGCGCTCAACGCCAACAGGTGGGCGGAGCAGGTTGGCGGCGTTTGGTATGCGCGCGGTTCGCAATGGGGAACACAGCAGGATCAGGCGCTGACGCGCTTTTCAGTCTTTGATCAGATGACGCGGGTGACCGCATGCAGTTTAAAGGATTCGAGCGGCAACTGCCTGCCTAACGCGACATTCACCTATGGCAAAGTCGCGAGCTGGGGAGGATGTGTCGAGGCGCGACCTTATCCCTACAATATCAACGATGCCCCCGCCACGTCGGCAACACCGGCCACGATGTTCGTGCCGATGTTCGCACCGGATGAGCCTGGCAACCAGTGGACGCTTTCAAGCGGTTACGTCAAAACCTTCGGCATGATTAACAGCTGGTGGGATGACAATGATGCGACCACTTCCACAGGCCAGGCCGCACAATTGGCCAGGCAGAAGAACATGACGAAGTACTTCGCCCCGGCCCCGCTTAACAAAGCCCCCTTGCCCGCGCCAATCGACGGCGGACCGAACTATAGCTGCACCACGACAGCGATCACCCCGCTCACGGACGTCTCGAACGCCACCGGCTTGACCACTGTCAAGAACGCCATCGACGCCATGGTCGCAGTCGGCGCTACCAATGTAACCGAAGGCATGGCCTGGGGCTGGAGAACCCTGTCCAGCACAGCTCCCTTTACCGGGGGCCGACCCGAAACGGAAAAAGGCAACGATAAGGTCGTGATAGTCCTCACCGATGGAGCCAACACCTATTACACGCCCAGTTCGTTCTACGCCAATGACTATCCCCTGAACAGGTCGAGCTATTCCGCTTATGGATACACGGGCGTCGGCTACAACGGGACCAGCACTACCCGCCTTTACATGAACACCGATGCAAACTTTGATAGGACGACATACACGAACGCCAACTACACCAAGGCCATGAGCGAGCATCTGGCGACGCTGTGCGACAACGCCAAGGCGGCCAACATCATCGTCATGACCATCGCGCTCGACCTCGATTCACGCAACACGGCCGAGGCGGCGCAGATGGCAGCCTTGAAAACCTGTTCGTCGGACTCGCGCTTTGCCAAGGATCCAGCCGACCCGACCGGCAAGACGCCGAAGAAACTGTTCTGGAATTCGACCGGTGCCACGCTGTCGGACGACTTCAAGGCGATCGGCAACGAATTGTCGAACCTGCGCATCGTCGGCTGATCTGCTCGGACAAGCGATCGCTGACGCCCGCCCGCAAGGCGGGCGCTTGCCATCGTGCGGCACGCCGCCGGCGATAGTTTGGTTAGCGATTGGTGAAGCCGCCGTTAAGCAATCGAGCGGTTTGGCAAACCGGTCCTTCAGCGTTCTGTGGAAGTGTGGCCCGACAGAGAATCCGCCGGCGGGGGGCCGCTTTAAGTACAATGCGCAAATTCTGGCATCAATTCTGCCGTGACCGCCGCGGCAACTATGCGCTTATGACAGCTATCGCCATGGTGCCGCTGATGGGGGCGGTGGCGGTGGCCGTCGATTTCAGCGAGCTCAACCGCCAGAAGCAGATGGTGCTCAACGCGCTCGACGCCGCCAATTTCGCCGCGGCGCGGCGGCTTGCCGAAGGCGCCACGGACGACCGGATCAGAGCCTATGCGGTCGACTTCTTCAACGCCAACCTGAACAACATCGACCCCGCCGACATCTCGCTCAACATCACGCTGCCCACCAGCCAGGCCGGCGGCGGTCTGCTCACGATGAGCGCGACGCTGAACTATCACCCTTATTTCTACCCGTCCTCCTCGCTGCTCGTCGGCGCATCCACGATCGATGCGAACAAGTCGATCAACCTCGCCATGGACTCGCAGGTGCGGCTGAAGAACACGCTGGAAGTGGCGATGGTGCTCGACAATTCGGGCTCTATGACGACGCCCGGCACAGGCACGGGACAGAAGCGCATCGACCTGCTCAAGCAGGCGGCCAAGCAGCTTGTCGACACGCTGGGGCAGCAGGCAGCGCAGATCAAGCAGATCGACAAGCCGGTCCAGTTCAGCCTCGTGCCGTTCGCGGCGTCGGTCAATGTCGGGCCGAACAACGACAACGCCTCCTGGATGGATACCTACGGGCTGTCGCCAATCGCCAACGAGAATTTCGATTGGTCGACGCTGAATGCTCCCGCCAAATACGCTCAGAAAATCAACGGCATCTGGTATAAAAAGGGTACCGGTTGGGGCGCGGAGGAAGGGCAGATACTGACCCGTTTCGAGCTCTATCGGGACATGAAGGTCGTCACCAGCCACGAACGCATCGCCGGCAGCAAGCGCGTCGTCTGCGACGAATATCGCGACAACCATACCTGCGAGCGCAGCCACAATGAATATGACTACAACGACACCTATGGCCCGTTCGCCAGTTGGCAGGGTTGCGTGGAAGTGCGGCCCTACCCCTACAATATCAACGACACGCCGGCCTCCGGCGGGCCAAACAACACAGGCATCGGCGTCGGCGATCCGGCGACCATGTTCGTGCCGATGTTCGCGCCGGACGAGCCCGGCAACCATTGGTATGTCACACAGGATCCTGACGAACCGAGGCCGGTGACCTATGGCGCCGCCAACAGCTGGTGGAACGACGATCCGTCGAGCACCACCGGCAAGACCATGCAGTCCAACATGGCCAAATACTTCATGCCACGGCCGATCAATGCTCCGGTATTGAGCTCGGGCGCCGGGCCGAATTACAGCTGCACCACCACACCGATCACGCCGCTCACCGACGTCACCCAAACAGATGGGCTTGCCGCCATCAAGGCGGCGATCGACCTGATGCAGCCCAACGGCAACACCAATGTGCCCGAAGGCATGGCCTGGGGCTGGCGCACGGTTTCGAGCGCCGAACCCTTCACCGAAGGCCGTCCGGAATCCGAGCGCGGCAACGACAAAGTCGTCATCGTGCTCACCGACGGCGAGAACACCTATTCGACGGTCAGTTCCGATCCGGCCGGCAACAAGTCGACCTATGCCGCCTACGGCTATACCGGCGTCGGCTATAACGGCACATCGGTCACCCGCCTGTTCGGCGGCACGTCGAGCGCGATCGGCCAGTTCAACTATTCGTCGAGCAACTACACCGCGGCGATGAACGAGCAGATGGCGAAGCTGTGCGACAATGCCAAGGCGGCCAACATTATGGTGATGACGGTGGCGCTCGACATGTCGTCTATCAGTTCAAGCGACCAGAAGGCGATGGCCGCGCTGAAGGCCTGCTCTTCCGATTCCCGCTTCCGCAAGGATCCGACCGACCCCAGCAAACCGGCCAAGCTGTTCTGGAACGCCACCGGCGCGACGCTCTCCGACAACTTCAAGGAGATTGCCAACGAGTTGTCGAATTTGCGCGTGGTTGGGTAAGGCGCAGTTAGCGTCGGGCGGAATAGCGCCGGCGCGAAAGCTGCTAATCTCCCCCCTTGTGGGGGAGATGGCCGGCAGGCCAGAGGGGGGCGTGAAAGGAACGCCGGCCCTTGTCCAACCGGCCACTGCTTAGATCATATGAAATTGTGAAGCCGGCGGGACAGCACCCCCCTGCCTTGCCAGGCATCTCCCCCGCAAGGGGGAGATTGGCAGGTTCGCCGATTTCGCCAATTGTCCGCGCTGGCAGCCCTACATCGGTCGGCGTACGGGCCGGATCTGCTCCGGCTCGACCACCTTGCGGTAGAGATGCCAGGTCGCGTGGCCGAGGATCGGCATGACGACGGCAAGCCCGGCAAACAGCGGGATCGAGCCGACCACCAGCAACACGGCGACAGTAAGCCCCCAAAGCGCCATCGTCAGCGGATTGGCCATGACGGCGCGGGCCGAGGTTTCAATTGCCGAGACGGCGCCGACATCGCGGTCAAGCAGCAGCGGAAAGGCAATGACGGTGGTGGCCAAAACGACGGCGGCGAAAACGAAACCGACGGCGTTGCCGACGAGGATCAACGTCCAGCCCCTGCCGGTCGTCAGCACATCGCGCAAAAAGGCGCCGACCGAAGCGGGCGGCTCGGCGCCGAACAGGCTGGTGTAGAGCGACTGTGCGGCGAACAGCCACAACAGGAACAGCGCGAAGAGCAGGACGCCGATGACGGCGATCGACGGCAGCGCCGGCGAGCGGCGCACGTCGAGCGCATGATGCCAGCGGCTGCTCATGCCGAGCTCGCGCCGGCGGCTGATCTCATAGAGGCCGATGGCCGCGAAGGGCCCGATCAGCGCAAAGCCCGACATCAGCGGGTAGACGAGCTGGATGGCGTTGGAGCCGGAGCTCCACCGCGTCAGGATCAGGCCGACGATCGGATAGATCAGGCACAGGAACACATAATGCGACGGCTTGGCCCAGAAATCCTCGGCGCCGAGCCTCAACGCATCCCAGAGATCCGACGTGGTGATGTGGCGCACCGTGGGCTGCACATGCATCCCGCGCGCGTCCGCCATGACATGAAAACCAGCCATAACCGTCCTCCGTTTGATACCGGGGGCGGTCACCGCCTGGGTGGCCGCCCGTGGCTGCCACTTTCAAGAACGCCGGGATCATAACCGATCTTCCGGGGAATGTCGCGCTTCATGCGATTTTCATCGCCCTGCCCGGCAAAAGCCACGATCGCCGGTATCAGAGGCCGCATGACCAGCTCGATCACCGTCTCCCCCGATTTCAAGCGCCGCACGTTGCTTGCAGCCGCCGGCCTGGCGGCGCTTGCCGGTATCGCCGCCTGCAGCACCGTCTCTGTGCCGACGGGCGAAGGCGCGGGCGTCTCTTCGTCCGCGACAGCGACGTTGGCCGGTATCCGCAGCTCCGCCGGTCTGCCGACGCTGACGCCGGACACGCAGCTCGAACAGGCGGCGCTGCAGCAGGCCGGCTATATGGCCTCGCGCGAGCGCATGAGCCACACCACCGCCTGGGGCAAGGATTTCGCCTCGCGCATGAAGGACAATGGCGTGCGCGGCGCCGCCGCCGAAAACATCGCCGAGGGCCGCTTCGACCTTGAGAAGCTGTTCGACATCTGGATGCATTCGGCCGGACACCGCCGCAACATGCTCGATCAGGACTTCAGCCGCTTCGGGCTGGCTTACGTGCGGGACGGCCGGGATCCGGCGTTGCGCTATTGGGCGCTGGTGCTGGGCCGCTGAAAAGGCGGCCGGCTGAGAGCAGCGACTTTATCAATCCATATGCGCGGCCGGCGCCCCGCCTGCGGGCGCGGCCCTGGGCTTGCGCAGCAGAATGACGAATGGAATGGCGGCCAGTGTCATCACCATCAGGATCTTGAAGTCGTTGATATAGGAAATCATCATCGCCTGGGCATTCACCGCGCGGTCGACCTGCGAAAGTGCTAGGGGATTGCCGGCGGCGGCCGCCGGAGAAGCGGCCCACAGATTCGGGTTGTACGGATTGATGAAGGCCGACAGCTCGGTGTGGTTGATCTGGGTGTTGCGCACCATCAGCGCCGCGACCACCGATACGCCGATGGACGAGCCCAGATTGCGCACCAGGCTGAACAGCGACGTGGCGTCGGTGCGGTAGCGCGCGTCGAGCGTGGCGAAGGCGACCGTCGACAGCGGCACGAACACCATGCCCATGCCGAGGCCCTGGATGACGCCCGAGGAGATGATCAGCCAATTGTCCATCTGCGGCGTGAAGCTCGCCATCGTATAGAGCGACTGCGCGGTGAGGAGGAAGCCGATGGCGACGAGGATCCTGGCATCGATCCTGTGCATGATGCGGCCGACGACCAGCATCGAAATCATCGTGCCGATGCCGCGCGGACCCAGCACGACGCCGATGGTCACGGTCGGATAGCCGAAGATGTTGGCCAGCATCGGCGGCAACAGCGACATCGAAGCCAGTATCAGCACGCCCATGACGAAGATGAAGCCCAGCCCGGTCACGAAATTGCGGTCGAGGAATATTTTTGGATCGATGAAGGGATGCTCGGCCGTCACCGTGTGGATGATGAACACCCAGAAGCCGGTGAGCGACAGAGCGAGCTCGATCCAGATTTCGGCCGAGTTGAACCAATCGACCTCGCCGCCGCGGTCGAGCAGAAGCTGCAGCGCGCCGACACCGAGCGACAGCATGGCGAAGCCGAAGAAGTCGAAGCCGCGCACGCGCTTGGCGATGACGGGCAGGTAGGCGGCCATGCCGAGGAAGGCGAGAATGCCGACCGGCAGATTGATGAAGAACACCCAGCGCCAGTTGAAGTTTTCCGTCAACCAGCCGCCGAGCGTCGGCCCCAGGATCGGCCCGAGCATGATGCCGGCGCCCCAGATCGCCATTGCCTGGCCATGGCGCTCCTTCGGGTTGATGTCGAGCAGGAAGGTCTGCGACAGCGGCACGATGGCCGCGCCGAACACGCCCTGCAGCAGGCGGAAGAGCACTATGGTCTCGAGGCTCCAGGCAAGACCGCAGAGCATGGAGAAGATGGTGAAGCCGACGACGGCGGTGAGGAACAGCTCCTTGCGGCCGAGCCTGTCGGCGAGCCAGCCGGTAACCGGCGTCATGA
Organism: Mesorhizobium sp. B2-6-2; assembly: GCF_006440615.1. Lineage (NCBI taxonomy): Bacteria > Pseudomonadati > Pseudomonadota > Alphaproteobacteria > Hyphomicrobiales > Phyllobacteriaceae > Mesorhizobium > Mesorhizobium sp. B2-6-2. The sequence continues at coordinate 85,884 of NZ_VFUG01000010.1, forward strand.
TCGCCGCGGCCACGATATAGGAGGTCAGCACCCAGTTGATGTTGTCGGGCGAGGCGCCGAGGTCGCCGGTCATGGTCGGCAGCGCGACATTGGCGATCGTGGTGTCGAGCGCCTGCATGATCGTCGCCAGCATCAGCGCGACTGTGATCAGTCCGCGGTGCGGCACTTCCTTGAAAGGTTCGGGCGTGCTCATGATGCTGAACTTCCAGCAGGTAACAAAAACATGTACGTTAGAGCACGATGCTGAAAAGTATCATGCTCTTTGACTTAGAGGCGGATTCGGATTTCAGGTCGAACAGACCCGAAATCATCCGGCTCTAGGTTTCCGGGCGGCAAAGCCTTCGTTGAGAGACCTTCATCGCGGTGGGACGCGACTATCGATGTGGGGGTTACATCGACCGAAAGTCTCTGTTGGAGCGGATGCCTGCCGCCCGGAAACCTGAGGACCAACGGGTCCGTGGCCAGCTTTCGAACGAGCCGCCATGCGGCTTGCCTTGCCGATCCTTGCCACGTCTCCACCAGACCAATCCCCTCAATGCCCGCCGGATCGCGACGGGCTCGCTGTCTTACCGCGCCTGCTCCCCTGCCGTGGCGTGACCGAAGATCGACGGCAGGCCGCGCGCCACGCCGGTGTCGACGGTGACGGTGGCGCTCATGCCGGTGCGCAACGCCATCTTGGCGTCGGGGTCGGTCAATTCCAGGCGCACGGGAATGCGCTGCGTGACCTTGACCCAGTTGCCGGTGGCGTTTTGCGCGGGCAGCAGCGAAAACTCCGCGCCCGTGCCGGCGCCGATCGCTTTCACGGTCGCCTCGAAGGTTCGGCCCGGATAGGTGTCGACGACGATCTCGGCCTTCTGGCCCGGCTTCATGTTGGTGAGCTGGGTCTCCTTGAAATTGGCGTCGATCCAGGTGTCGCCCGTCTCGACCAGGGCGAATAGCGGCGTGCCGACGCCGACATACTGGCCGACCTTGAACGACGCGGCCTGGTAGACGATGCCGTCCGCCGGCGCCTTGACTGTCGTCTGCGCCAGATCGTAGGCGGCCTTGGCGCGCGCGGCGAGCGCCGCCATCACGGTCGGATGCTTGTCGGTCTCGATTTCCGGATTGCCGCCGAGCGCTGCCTTGGCGCTGACGATCCCCTGCTGAGCGACGGCGAGCTGTTGCTTGGCCTTGTCGAGGTCGTTGCGCGCCTCGTCGAGCGACGACTTGGCATTGATGCCCTTCTGCGCGAGATCGGCGGCGCGGCCATATTGCGACTGCGCATAGTCGACCTCGCTGGAGGCGGACTTTTCCTGCGCCATCGCCTGGCTGTAAGCGGCGCGCAGCTGCTCGACATTGAGGCGCGCGGCGGCGACCGCCGCATCGGCCTGGGCGAGCGCGATCTTGTAAGGCTCGGGGTCGATGACGAAGAGAAGGTCGCCCTGCTTGACCAACTGATTGTCGGCTATGCCGACCTGGACGATACGGCCGGCGGTGTCGGAGGCGACCGAAATCCTGGCCTGCTGCAGGTTGGCGTTCTCGGTTTCCTGATAGCGGCCGCCCGTGATCCAGACATACGCGCCGCCGGCAAGCAGGGCCAGCGGCAGGGCGACCATCAACAGGAAGCGCCCGGGGCGGCGCTTCTTCTTCGGCGCCGGAGCGAGCCGCGGCTCGGGAGCCGCCGCAACCGGAGCGGCCGCCGGCTGGGCCGGCGCTTCCGCGACCGGCTGGGCCGGCGCAAGCTTGGTGACGTTGTCGTCTTCTATCTTGGCTGCCGCGTTCATGCTGCTGCCCCTTCCGTATTCTTCATCTTTTCCAGGGACGTCTCGGCGTCCGTCAAATTCTGCACGATGGCGTCCAGCACTCGGACCAGGACGCGGCGTTCTTCCGCCGACACGCCGGTCAGCGATTCCTCATAGACCTCGCCGGCAAGGCTCTTGACGTCGGCATAGGCCGCGTTCGCCTTCTCGGTCGGGAAGATCATGCGCACGCGCCGGTCGGTCGCGTCCTGGCGGCGCTCGATCCAGCCGCCCTCCTCCATGCGGTCGACCAGGCGCGAAACGCTGATCGGCTCGATTTCGAGGAGCTCGGCAAGCCGCGCCTGCGCCACGCCGGCCTCCTTGGCAACGCGCACGAGCAGCCGCCATTGCGCCGAGGAAAGACCCAACCCGCTGGCGCGCGCCTCGAAACGCTTGCGCATCAAGCGCTGCACGTCGTGGATCAAAAATCCCAATCTGTCGATACCGTCGGAAACCATGAGCGGTACATATAATAAGCGTGCTCACTATTCAAGAGGCTGCTTTGTTCCAGAAGCCGGCAAATCGACGTTGCAGCAAGGCAAGCTCCCTTACGGTTAGCGATCGATGAACGTGCAGGGGTCGGTGCCGGCAGGCCGATCCCAGGGCGGGGAGATCATGGCCGGTTGCGCATCAGCATGGTGACGACGAAGAAGGCGCCGAGCGAGCTCGTGATGATGCCGATCGGCAGTTCCTGCGGCGGCAAAAGCGTGCGGGCAAGTAGATCGCTGGCCAAAAGCAGGATCGAGCCGAACAGCGCGCAGATCGCTATCATGGGCCGGTGCAGCGAGCCGGCCAGCGGCCGGCCGAGATGCGGGATCATCAGGCCGACGAAGCCGATGACGCCGGCTACGGCAACGAGACTGGCGGTCGCCAGCGCGGCGACGAGGAATGTCGTGCGGCGCATCCTCGCCACCGGCACGCCAAGGCTCTCGGCGGCGCTTTCGCCGGCGAGAAAGGCATCGAAGCGGCGGTGGTTCCACAGGCCGTAGGCGAGGATGATGCCGGCGCCCAGCGCCGCCAGGCCGATATTGTCCCAGCGAGCAAGGCCAAGCCCGCCCATGGTCCAGAACAACACCGAATGCGCGGCGCGCTGGTCGCCGGCGAAGACGAGGTAGTTGGTCAGCGCGGTGAACATGAACGAGACGGCGAGGCCGGCAAGGATCAGCCGCTCCGGCCCCTGCCCCCTCACCCGCGACACCAACAGAAGCACGATCGCCGCCGCCAGCATGCCGCCTGTGAAGGCGGCGAGCGGGAGCGTCCAGATGCCGAAACTGTCGCCGAAGACGGTGATGACCGAAACGGCGCCGGCTGCCGCGCCCGAGGAGAGGCCGAACAGGAACGGATCGGCGAGGTCATTGCGGGTGACGGTCTGCAGCAGCGCGCCGACGACGCCGAGGCCGGCGCCGACGGTCATCGCCAGCAGCGTGCGCGGCAGCCTCAGGTCGACGACGATGCTGCCGACCGGGCCGGATGGGCCCCGGCTGTCGAGCCCGGACGCATGCGCCAGCGCGCCGACGACCTCGCGCAAAGGTATCAGCGTCGAGCCATAGGCGATCGAAAGCAGCGCGAGCGCTACCAGCAGGATAGCGCCCAGGGCCATCGCCAGGATGAATGGGGTATGGCGCAAATTCACGGCATGGGACCTGCCGCGGCGATACCGGCGTTCGGGATTAGCGGGGGTCTCCGCGACTTCGTCATTCCAGGGCGAAGCAGGCGCGAAGCGCCGTCGCGGAGACCCTGGAGTCCATTCCGTGACCTGGCGCGCGGAGAGCGACGGCGTAGAATTCCGCACGGTTGCAACGCTCGAAAGCCACGGAATGGATCCTCGGGTCTGCGCCGCGTCGCTTCGCTCCTTGCTCCGCCCGTGGATGACGAAGTGAGGGGCGTTTTCGCCATTCTCCAAGGCAGGCTATCCATCAACGGCAACACTTCCGGCTCATCCGTGCCTCAGACCTAAAACGCCTCCGGATGCATGGCCCTGGCGATCTTGCCGATCGCCTCGATGTTGGCGGGTCCGGGCGTCAGCTCGGCGTAGCGCAGCGCCACGAAGCGCTCGTTCCTGACCGCGTCCGTCTCTTTCATCGCAGGATGGACTTTAAGGAAATCGAGCAGTTTCCTGTAGCCGCCGCCATCCTGGTAATCGAGCAGGATGAGGAACTGGGGATTGCGCGAGGCGACCGTCTCCCAGTCGGTGTTGCCCCAGCTCGTCTCCATGTCGGCCATGATGTTTTCGCCGCCGGCGGCGGCGATTATGGCGTTGGGAATGGCGAACTTGCCGGCGGTGAAGGGCTTGTCCTCGCCGGAATCGTAGAGGAAGACGCGCGTGCCCTTGCGGCCACCCACCTTCGCCATGATGCCGGCGAGCTCGGCCTTCCAGCCGTCGACCAGCTTTTCGGCCTCCGCTTGCTTGCCGAAGATCTTGCCCAGCTTCTCGACGTCGTCATAAAGCAGATCCATCGAGGCGGCGGGCCGGTTCTTGTCGAGATGGACGCAGCTCTCGGTCAGCACCAGCGTCTTGATGCCATGCGGGGCAAGCGTGTCGGGCGTCACCTCGCCGCCCGGCTTCATGCCGTAATACCAGCCGGCGAAGAAGAAATCCGGCTGCACGGCGACGAGGTTTTCGAGCGTCGGATATTTTGGCGCCAGCTCCGGGATGGCGCCCTGCTCGGCCTTGAACTCGGGGCCGACCTTGTACCACCCGGTGATGCCAGTGAGCCCGACGATCGACGGCTGCAGCTTCAGCGCGAAAGCCATCTCGGCCATGTTGAGATCCTGGATGACGGCGCGTTTCGGCGGCGCATCGAAGGTGAGCGGTTTGCCGCAGCTGTCGACGGTGACCGGGAAAGCGAAGGCGGCCGAGGCGACGAGCGACAGGGCCGGCGACAAGGCGAGGCGTTTCACGAGATGATGCTCCTTGTTGGGGTTGTGCAGGTTCAGGGCGGCGAGGAAGCGCGCATGGGAAGCTCGAAGACGGTGAGCTCGCGATCCTCGGTCGGGTGCCGCAGGCGCAGCACGTCGATGCCGAACACCTCGCGGACAAGCGGCTGCGCCAGCGCCTCGCGCGGCGGAGCCAGGGCGTGCAGCCGGGCGTTGCTCATCACCGCGACGCTGGTGGCGAAGGGCGCCACAAGCGCGAGATCGTGCAGCACGGCGACCACGGCCATGTTGAATTCGGCCACCAGCTCGAGCAGCTCGCCGCGGGCGCGCGGGTCAAGGTGGTTGGTCGGCTCATCGAGAAACAGGATTTTGGGCTCTTGCGCGATGGCGCGGGCGAGCTGCGCGCGCTGGCGCTCGCCGCCGGAGAGCGAGCCGACAGTGCGCGCGAGCAACGGCAACAGCCCAGTCCGGCGCAGCGCCTCGACGACGATGTCGCGATCGTCGTGCCGGCGCCTCAGACCGGCGTGCGGGACACGGCCAAGCTCGACATAGTCGATGAGCGCAAGGCGTGGATCCGGCTGGTCCGTCTGACCGACGACGGCGATGCTGAGCGCCCGTTCGGCGGCGGTGATCCTGTCCAGCCGGCGTCCGGCAAGACGAACCTCGCCGCGGCTCGGCGACAACGCCCCGCATAACATGCGCAGCAGAGTCGTCTTGCCGGCGCCATTGGGGCCGATGATGGCCAGCCGCTCGCCCGCCGCCAGCGACAAGCTGACATCCTCGACCAACATCCGGCCATTTGCCGTGGCGCGCAAATCGCGAGCTTCGAGCAGGAGCGCGCTCACCGGACCTGCTCCCTGGCCTTGCCCGCGGCGGGGATGCGCGCCAGTATCTTGCCGGCGAGCCTTGCCGGGCGCTGGCCGGAATTGCACCAGCCGTCGGCCAGCGAGGCATAGAGCCTGGCAAATTCGACCAGCGCGCCGGCGTCGGTGCCGCTGTCGATGGAACCGAAGAGATAGCTGGCTTTGCCTTCCGCGTTGAAGGCCACGGTCAGCGGCCGCGCGCAGCCGGCCATGCAATCGATGGTTTCGACAGCAAATGACGACGCCAAAGTCTCGGCAAGCCTTGAGCGAAGGTCGGCGCACAAATCCCCGCCGGACCTACGTCCGGTCACGGTATCGCGGCACAGCGAACAGACGATGATGCGATGGCTAAAGACGTCCAGCATTTCCGTCACTTTCCAAAAATGGCGACGGAAGGATGCCGGACGAGCCGGCCGACAAGACCGGTGTCCGCGTCTCCTCCCGGCACACCCCGTCCGGTCAACTCGTGTCGATGGCAGGTCTCCTGGCTCGCGGGTCCTTACGCCATCCGCCTTCCCAGCCTTGCCGGCCAGTGGCGTTTCGGATGGAGCTCGCCGCTCACAGTTGCGGGGGCAGCCACGGCCTCGACTCGGATGAGCTCACCGTGTTCCCTTTTCACCCCTCGCCTTGCGGCTCGGGGACCATGACGCAGCTATCGTAGGTTGTCCGCGTGCGAGTCGCAACGGGCCTTCGTCCGCCCCTCGTGCGAAAGACATGGCGGGATCGTCGGGCCGTTGCCGCAAGTCGTTTACTTCCCCTGATATGTAATAACATTACCAGCTAGAATACATTGCCTTGGCTTGTCAACCCGCTCGACTTCGCTCAAAGCGCAATTTCGATCAAACTGGCCGGCGGCGCGGGGGCTAGTGTCGCCGAGCCAAATGCGAGGAGCCATGAACCCGACAGAGAAAGCGCTGTGGTTTGTCGAAAGCCACCTGCCCGACGCCATCAGCCTTGACGAGATAGCGGCAAGCAGCGGCGTGTCGCGCTTCCATGTGACGCGCGCTTTCGGCGCGGCCACGGGACGGTCGGTCATGGGCTATATGCGGGCGCGCCGCTTGAGCGAAGCGGCGCGCAAGCTGGCCGGCGGCGCGCGCGACATTCTCTCGGTCGCGCTCGATGCCGGCTACGGCTCGCATGAGGCGTTCACGCGGGCCTTTCGCGATGAGTTCGGCACCACGCCGGAGTTGGTGCGCGCGCAAGGCTCGACCGAAAACCTCGATCTTGTGGAGCCCATACTGATGGACAGTTCGCTTCTCACCGCACTCGAGCCGCCGCGCTTCGAGACCAGCCGTCCCTTCCTCGTTGCCGGGCTCGGCGAGCGCTACAGCTGCGAGACCAGCGCCGGCATCCCGATGCAATGGCAGCGCTTCGCCCCCTATATCGGCAACATTCCGGGCGAGGTGCCCGGCGTCTTCTACGGTGTGTGCACGAATGGCGACGATGCCGGCAATTTCGACTATGTCGTTGGCGTCGAGGTGATGGATTTCTCCGACCTGCCGAAGGATTTCCAACGCGTGCGGGTGCCGGCGCAGAAATATGCGGTGTTCTCGCATCGCGAGCACATCTCGACCATCCGCCGAACCGTCAACACGATCTGGAACAAGTGGCTGCCGGTCTCCGGACACGAGATCGCCGACGCGCCCGAGTTCGAGCGCTACGGGCCCGAGTTCGATGCCCGCACCGGCAATGGCGGGCTGGAGATCTGGGTGCCGGTCAAAGGATGATGGTCTTCCCTTCTCCCCCTGTGGGAGAAGGTGGATCGGCGCGCAGCGCCGAGACGGATGAGGGGTGTTCCAGGGAAAGCCAGCGTCTCACTCCGCTGGAACACCCCTCATCCGTCGCCTTCGGCGACACCTTCTTCCACAGGGGGAGAGGGAACACCTAAAGCTCGAGATTCCACGTCTGCCCGACAAGATCCTTGCCGAAGGAATGATGGCGTTCTTCCTCGACCAGCTTGAAGCCGGCAGCCTGGTAGATGCGGCGGGCCGAGCCAAGTATGTCGTTGGTCCACAGCGTCAGCGTCTTGTAGCCCTTGGCGCGTGCGAAGGTAATGCATTCGTGGACCAGCCGCCGACCGATGCCGAGGCCGCGCGCCGACGGTTCGACATAGAGCAGCCTGAGCTTCGCGACCTTGGGCGATTTGCGCATGATGAAGACCGAGCCGACCACCTCGCCTTCGCGCTCGGCGATCCAGCTGCGCTCCCATTGCGGGACGAAGTTCTTGACGAACTCACCGAGGATCTCTGCGACCAGAGCCTCGTAAGTCTCGTCCCAACCGTATTCCTGTGCGTAGAGCATGCCCTGGCGGTGCGTGACCCAGCCGATGTCGCCGACCTGCAGCGGCCGCAGGATATAGGGCACCTTGGCTTCAGGTCTGTTGCCGAGCAAGTCTTGGACGGTGCGCATAGCCTTGACCAGCCGCTCCTGGTCGGCCGGCGCCAGGCGATCGAGCAGCGTGCGCACCTGGTCATGCGAATCCTGGTTGAGCGGCGCGAAGGCTTCCCTGCCGGCTGGCGTCAGCGCGATCGAGGCGCGGCGCGCGTCGGTCTCGCTAGCTTCACGTCCGACAAGGCCGCGCTCCTCGAATTTCTTCAAGAGCCGGCTGACATAGCCGGGGTCGAGGCCGAGGTCGCGCACCAGGTCGCTTGCGACCAGCCCGTCGCGATGGGCGAGCTCGTAAAGCACCCGCGCCTCGGTCAGCGAGAACGGGCTTTTCAGCAGGCCCTCGTCGAGCAGGCCGAGCTGGCGGGTATAGAAGCGGTTGAAGGCGCGCACCGCATCGATACGGTCCTTGCCGGGGTGATTGTGGATGGTCATGGGAAATCCTCCTGTCATAGACAGGATCAACCATTTAGTTGACTGAGTCAATAAATACGGCAATTGGTGATCTCGCGATCTCGCGATAGGTCGAGCCGTTACGGTGGGTGCATCTCGGGCATGGTATTCCCGAATTGGGAAATCTCGCTTGTTCCCAAGATGGGAATACGCTATATGTGGTCATGCAGATCGTCAGCAAGAAAACGCTCGTAACGTTTTGGACCAAGCATCCACAGGCTAAAGCGCCGCTTACCGCCTGGTTCAACGCGTCGAGCAAGGTCGAATGGAAGACCTCGGCGGACATCAAGGCCCAGTTCGGCACGACCGTGGATTTTGTCGCCGACAATCGCGTCGTGTTTGACATAGCCGGCAACAAGTACCGGCTGGTCGTGCATGTGAGCTACACATTCAAGCGGTTGCTGATCAAATTCGTCGGCACCCACGCCGAATATGACAAGATAGACGTGGAGAAGGTGTGATGGAAAACATTCGACCCATTAAGACCGAGGCTGATTACGATTGGGCCATTGCCGAAATCACTCGCTATTTCGACCATGAGCCCGCTGTGGGCAGCCCGGAGGCCGACCGCTTCGATGTGCTGGCTGCCCTGATCGAGGCCTACGAAGCCAAACACTATCCCATCGAAGAAACCGACCCCGTGGATGCGATCGTCGCCCATATGGAAATGGCCAATCTCGATCGGGCAGCGCTCGTGCGACTCTTGGGCTCAGCGTCGCGCGCCTCCGAGATCCTGACCCGCAAACGCGCGCTCACGATGGACATGGCATTCAAGATCAACCGCGAGTGGCATATCCCCGCGGAAGTCCTTATTCATCCGTACCATCTGGCGAACGATGAAAAAGTGACTGCCGCCGGATAACGCGGTCACCCCATCGGCAGCACCGGCCAGAACTCCACGATCCGCCCACCGGCGAATACCGCGATCGCGCCGAAATGCTGCAGCACCGCCTCGCTCTGCGTCGGCCTAAGGAACGCATAGTCGCCGGGTTTCACGCTCGCGCCCGCCGGCAGGCCCATGAACTGCTGGTTGGATGACAGGCCGATCAGCCCGTTCGGCTTCATCCCTTCGGGAAACACCGGCTCGGCCATCCATTTGCCGCCATAAAGGTAGCAGCCCTTGCGCGGGTAAAGGCCAAGCGCCTGCAGCGTGCGTGAGACCGCTGGCGGACCGGGCAGCATCGGATCGAGCGCCTTGAGGATCGGCGTGGCGATAAAGGCCGCCGGCTGGAAGCCCTCCAGGCCGGGCGTGTCGAAATCCTTTGGCAGCACGAAGGCCGAGCCGATCGACACTTCGTTGGCGACGCCGCCGCCATGCAGCAGCGCCGTCTTGGAGCCGCCGATGTTGAGGATGCGGCGCTGGTCCGGATCGAGGGCAGCGGCGAACTCCGCGGCCTTGGCAGAAGCCTGCTTCAGCGCCTTGGCCACGCCGCCGAACAGGCCCGGTATCTCCGGCGCATGCGCCTCATAGGCCATGATGCCGTCGCAGAGCAGACCTTTTGGAATCGTGAGCGCGTCAATCTCGGCGGGATCACGAAAACCGCCGCGATGCAGGCCGACGTCGACCTCGAAAGCAAAGCGCAATTCGGTGTCGAGCGCAGCAGCGAGCGCGCCATATTCCGCCAGCCGTTCCGGCGTGTCGATCAGCCAGCAGACGCGCGACCACCAGCCGGCGCCGCCCCTGGTCAGCGCGGCCTTGGCGGCACCCACCGGCATCGGCTTGCCGTAGAGCAGATCGCCCTCGGGAAACGCGTCGAGCACGGCCTGCGACAGCGGCGGATGGAAGGTCATGAAGCGGTTGGTGCCAATCGCCTTGGCGATGTGCGAAAGCAGCGGCACGCAAGGCAGCGACTTGTCGACCAGCCGCACGGCAAGGCCCGGTGCCAGCCTTTGCTTCACCAGCGCGATGTTGCTGTCCAGCCGGTCGCGATCGAGGACAAGGCAGGGCCGGAAAATCTCGGCGGCCCTCAATGCATTGGACAGGGCGGCGAAATAGGCGCTCATTGTTGGATGCCGAACAGGCCGGCCATGTAGGGCGAGACGAAACGGTTTTGCGGATCGATGTCGCGCCGCACCGTCATCGCATCGTCCCAGCGCGGATAAAGCTTCTTGAAGTCCGCCGCCTTCAGGCTGTGCATCTTGCCCCAATGCGGCCTGCCGCCATACTTGCGGAAGATCGGCTCGGCGGCCCGCATGAAAGGCAGCGGATCATTCGCCGCATCGTGGTGGACGGCGATCGAGCAGGTCAGCCTCTTGTAGAATGGCGAAAGCCAGAATTCGTCGGCCGCCACCGAGCGCACCTCCATCGGGAAATAGACTTCCGGGAAATGCTTTTCCGTCAGCGCGATGATCTCGGCCAGCGCCTTGGGACCTTCCTCGTAAGGCAGGTGATACTCCATCTCGTTGAATTTGGTGCGACGCTCGCTGGCGTAGACGTTGAGCCAGTCCTGCACATAGTCTTCCGCCGGCACCTTCTTTACCGCCCCTCTGATCAGCGCACGGCGCAACCACGGCAACCAGCGCAACGCGGTCCGAAGCTTGCGCAAAGTCGCCAGTCCTTCCTCGTCGTCGTCGGCCGGCCGCGTCGTCGGTGCCGCATCGCTGAGATCGCTGGCGATGAACTGGGCATATCCGGCAAATGGAATGTAGTAGAACTCGGCCGAGCGATGCGCGGCCATCATCGTCTCGAAATTTTTGAGCATGTCGCCGATCGGCAGCACCCATTTGCGGCGGCGCAGCCGGTAGGTGGCGATGTTGTTCATCGCCACTTCGGTCAGCACGCCGAAAGCGCCCAGCGCGACGCCCGTGGCGTGGATCATGTCCAGGTCGTTTGCCCGGCTGAACTCGCGCAGCTCGCCTTGCCCATCGACGAGCTGCAGCGCCTCCAATTGCGTGTGATAGGCGCCGAGCGTCGGGCCGGAGCCATGCGTTGCCGTGCCCAATGCGCCGCCGATCGCCTGGCGGTCGATGTCGCCCATGTTGGGCAGGCCCTGGCCGATGTCCTGCAGGATGTGCATCAGGGCGCCGAGCCGCGTGCCTGCCCTCACCCGCGCCCGGTTGTTCGCGGCATCGTGCGAGACCAGCCCCTCGATCTTCTCCAGCGAGACGATGGTGCCGTCGGACTGCACCAGCGGCGTGAAGGAATGGCCGGCGCCGGCGACGCGCAGCGGACCGGGCGCCGAGCGCACCAGTTCGGCCAGCTCGCCGGCATCGGCCGGTGTCGCGATCATTTTCGGGGAAGCCGTGACGAAGCCGGACCAGTTGCTCCAGGGATTTGCCATCTTCACCCCTTTGCTCGGACCCGGCCGCGCCCTCGCGCGACCAGCACGAAAATGCCGAGCAAAAGCACGCTCGCCAAAGCGGCGGCAGCGGCGAATTCGGGCACGGGCCGGAAGTCCGCGCCGTCGATCAGCAGCGAGGCGGCGACCGGGCCGATGGCGAGGCCGAAGAGTTGGGCGGCCGGCACCAGCAGCACCGCGGTGCGCGTCTCGTCGGCGGTGATCGCCAGCCGGATCTGGTAAGGCACGATGAAGAGCAGGATGAAGCCCATCACCAGCGCCACGGCCCAGAACACCGAAAGAGCCGGGCCGGACGCAAGCAGCAGAGAGCTGATCGCCGCGACGATGCCGATGGCAGTGATGGCAAAACGATAGTCAATGCGCGCCTCGAAGCTTGTCGCGGTCATCGCGCCGAGCACCTGCGCGGCAAGGCTCGCCGAAACCATCAAGCCGACAGTGCGGCCATCGATGCCGAACTGCGCGCCGATGGGCTCGAGAAAAGCCCAGACGGCGCCGAAGAACATGAAATAGCAGAAGATCGACAGCAGCGCGGCGATCGCCGGCACGGTCGCCACGTTAGCGAACTGTTCTTCCTTGGGCAGATCGGCGTAGTCGTCCGGCACGGTCCATGCCACGACGAGCGAAAGCAGACAGACGATGCCGAGCGCGATGAAGCCGCCGGCGGAGCCCGCTCTCGGCACTGCATAAAGCGCAAGGATCAGCGCCAGCGCGCATTGCGCCAAGGTCTGCAGCGTGACGAAATAGCCGCCGATGCGCTCGGCCCGGCGCGAGCGGGCGATCAGCTCGGTCGCGACGGCGACCAGCCCGCCCTCCGCGAGGCCGGCCAGCGTGCGTGCGCCGATCAGCGCATTGGGGCTGCCGGCGTAGGCGGTCCAGACATTGGCGAGCGCGAGCAGCACGAGCAGCACCGTGCTTTTCCAGCGCATGTTCCTGGCAGGAAGCAGCATCGCCACTACGCCCGAGCCGATAGCGATGGCAATCATCTCGGCGGTGGCGACCAGCGCCAGCTCGTCGCCGGTGACGTGGCCTTCGCTGTAGAGCGCACCGAGCAGCACCGGCTGCAGTCCGAGGATGAGGAGACCGACCGAGCCGATCCACAGCGCCGAGGCCAGCTGCAGGCCCGTCGGATTGCCGACAAGCCAATCGCCATTTTCCGCTTGCGCGGCTTGCGAAGCAGTCACGAGGCGCTCTCCCTTGCAGCTCGATCGAAAAACTGACAAGTTGTCAGCATTTGGCGAAACTGATACTTGATCATGTTTCTTGTCAACCGCGAATTCGCGGCTTTCACGAGATTTGGCGCATGACGCAGACGAGGCGAACGGCGACGGAACCGCGGCGCAGGCCGAAGCAGGAGCGCAGCCGCGAGCGCATCGACGCGATCCTCGCCACGACCATGCGGCTGATCGGCGAGAAAGGCATCGACGCGGTGACGATGAAGGAAGTCGGCGCGCTGGCCGGCGGACCGATCGCTACCGTCTATCATTACTTCCCCAGCAAGTCGGCGATCCTGGCGATGCTCTATGAGCGGTTCTCCGAGGAAAGCCGCGCACGCTTCGGCGCGATCATCGCCGGGATAGGCCGGCTGGATGACGTGACCGCCGCGGCCGACCAGCTGCTCGACGATTATCATGCCCGTGTCGCCGCGGACCCGGCCATCCAGGACCTGCAGAACGCCATCCAGGCCGACAAGGCGCTGCAGCATCTCGACATCGCCGAGACGAGGCAACAGGCGAAGATGTTCTGCGATAAGGTCGGGCCGATGCTCCAAGCGGAGCAGCGCGAGGCGTTCGGACGTGTCGTGTTCCTGATCTTCCAGCTCGCCGGCGGCGTCGTGCGGCTGGCGCTGACGCAGGACGAGGCGGAGGGCCGGCGCACGATCGAAGATTATCGTTCGATCATCCACACGCAGTTGCGCTTGTTTCTCTGAGCGCGATCAGGGATCCAGCTTCGGCCCCAGGATTTCCACCAGCCAATCAACAAACACCCTCACCCGTGGCGACAATTGGCGGCTCGGCGGATAGAGCACCGAGATCGGCGTCGGCGTCGGCGGAAAATCGGGAAGCACCTCGACCAGCCGGCCGGCCGCGATATCGTCCGCATAGCGGAGCCTTGGCGCCTGGAACAGCCCGAAGCCCAGCCGGACCAGCGCAGCACTTGTGTCTGAGTTCGCGACGGTGACCCGCGACGGTAGGGTGATCTCGCGAACCTTGCCGTCGACGGTGAATTCCAGCGGCATCACCTGCCTCGTGCGCGATGACACGAAGCCTATCATCAGATGGCCGACCAGATCGTCCGGCGTGCGCGGCACGCCGTGGCGTGCGAGATAGGCGGGGCTGGCGACGGTGATTTCGCGGGCGATGCCGAGCCGCCGCACGATCATGTCGCTGTCGGGCAGCGTGCCGGCCCTGATGACGCAATCGACGCCCTCGCGCACGAGATCGACGAGGCGGTCGCCTTCGCCGATATGCACGGTCAGGCCCGGATATCTGGCGAGCAACGCCGGTAGTTCAGGCAGCAGGAAGGTGCGCGCCATGTGGCCGTTGACGTCGACGCTGAGCCTTCCGCGCACCTCATGCGCGCCGAAGCCGCCTTCGGCATCCTCGATGTCGGCCAGAATTCCGATGCAGCGCTGGTAATAGGCTTCGCCGTCGAGCGTCGTCGTCACGTGGCGCGTGGTGCGGCGAAGCAATTGCACGCCGAGCCGTTCTTCGAGCTGCTTGATCGCGGCGGTGGCGCTGGAGCGCGGCAGGGCGAGATCGGCGGCGGCCGCAGTGAAGCTGCGTCGTTCCACGACGCGGGTGAAGAGCCGCATGCTGTCGAATCGGTCCATCGCTGATTGTTCGCACATACTGAATAGTGTTGGCAATCCATGGCCGATTATATCGTCTCATCGGGCGAGTATATGCATCTCCATCCAGGCAGAAGGAGATTTCGCCATGACCACCCGCCCCATCGCTCTCATCACCGGCGGCAGCCGCGGCCTCGGCCGCAACACCGCGCTCAACCTCGCCCGCAAGGGCGTCGACGTCGTCCTCACCTATCGCTCGCGCGCCGACGAGGCGAAGACGGCAATCGCCGAGATCGAGGCGGCCGGCGGCCGGGCTGCCGCGCTTGAGCTCGACGCCGGCGCCGTCGCCAGCTTCCCGGCTTTCGTTGAAGCGTTGAAGAAGACGCTTCACGATACCTGGCAACGCGACCGTTTCGATTATCTCCTCAACAATGCCGGCACCGGTCTGCGCAAGCCGATCGCCGAGACGACGCAAGAGGAGTTCGACACGTTGATGAACATCCATCTCAAGGGCGTGTTCTTCCTCACCCAGGCGCTGCTGCCGCTGATCAACGATGGCGGCCGTGTCATCAACGTCTCGAGCGGCCTGGCGCGCTTCTCGGTCCCGGGCTCCGCCGCCTATGCAATGATGAAGGGCGGCGTCGAGGTGTTCACGCGCTATCTCGCCAAGGAACTGGCAGCCCGGCGCATCACCGCCAACACGGTGGCGCCGGGCGCGATCGCCACCGATTTCAACGGCGGCCATGTGCGCGACAATGCCGAGATCAATCGCGTCGTGGCCGACATGACGGCGCTCGGCCGCGCCGGTGTCGCCGACGACATCGGCCCGATGATCGCCGCGCTGCTGTCCGAGGACAATCGGTGGGTCAACGCCCAGCGCATCGAGGTGTCGGGCGGCATGAATATCTAGGCGATCGGTCACTTGACCTGCTGGATCAGTCCTTCGAAGCCGTCGGCAAGATTGGCATTGCCGGCGGCGATGAAGCTCGACAGGTTCCGGGCTCGCCCAGGAGTCTTGTTGGCATCGAGCAGCACCGCCCTGCCCTCATGCATGACGAAGTCGAACTTGCCGTAATCGAAGCCGAGTTGGCGCCGCAGCGCGCGCAGCTCGTCCGGCACGGGCACCGCCTCGCGGCGGATGGTGTCGTCGCCCTTGACCAGGCTCTGCGGCGAGACATGACGGGTGCAGCGCTCGCGCTCGCCGCAGAACAGCCAGAAGCGGGCGCCAAAACCGTCCGGCTCCGGCTCGGGAATGAATTTCTCGACGACCAAATCCCGACGTTCGAAGATCTCGGCCGGAACATCGGCGAGCGAGGCATGGATCTCGTATCTTTCGAAGGCTTGGACGCCGGGAAACGGCTCCGGCCTGCCGGCTCGCCGCGCGCGCCGGTTCAGCTGCTGTTCCGGCGTTCCCCGATGGTTGAGGCTGCTCTTGACGATGACCTGTCCCTGCCAGTCGTCGCCTTGGCCAATCACGGCGCCGCTGATGCGGCGTTTCGAGATGTCGGCGGCCCCAAGATTGAGGCAGAAGGGAAAGCGGCGCGCATAGTCGACATATTCGGGCGGCGTCACGGTCGAGTCGAGATGCAGCACCGCGATGTCGGCGGCCGGCTTCGCCGACGTGCCGCGCAGGACCCGCACCGAATGGCCGCGGCGCTTCAGCTCCTCCAGCAGATCGAAGAGCATATACGGGCTGTCACGGCGCAGCAGCAGCCCGCGCCGGCTCTGGAAGCGGTCCTGTTCATGCGTGATGACGGCGATGCGTGCCATGCGCCCCACTTGGCTTATTATGCGCCTTCGATTATGCGACGAACACAATGCCCTAACCGATACAGGGTTTGCATGACCGAGCACTGGAATGCAATTCGCAAGCACTGGCAGTTGCTCGGCTCGCCGCTGCGGCCGCCGGCTCAGGTGGTCGAGGCCTACGAACGTGAGCTCGAGCTTTCGCAATCGCACGTCGTCATGCTCGGCGTGACGCCCGAGCTCGCCGGACTTGGCGCCATGATGACGGCGGTAGACGAGTCTCCAGACATGATTGCCGGCATCTGGCCGGGCGACACCGATATGCGCAAGGCGGTGCAGGGCGACTGGTTCGACTTGCCGTTTCCCGGCGCGAGCATCGAAGCGCTGATCGGCGATGGATGTCTCTCCGTCATCGGCGCCGCTGACCTCAGACGCACGCTGTTCGCGTCGATCGCGCGTGCGCTCAAATCCGACGGGCGTGCCGCCGTCAGGCTTTATGCTTCCCCCGAAACCCGCGACGAACCGCAGGAAGTCCGCGCCCTGGCGCTGGCCGGTTGCGTCTCGACGTTCCACGAGCTCAAATGGCGCGTGGCCATGACCGCTATCGCCGGCGCGCCTGATTACACGATACCGGTCAAAGGCATTCTCGAACAATTCGACGGGGTGTTTCCCGATCGCGAGGAGCTGTCGGCTCGAACCGGATGGGAACTGCCGGTTATCGGAACCATCGACGTCTACCGGAACTCGTCCGTCGTCTACAGCTTCGCTCCGGCGGCAGCGCTGATCAAGGAAGCCGGGACCTTCTTCGAT
Source organism: Mesorhizobium sp. B2-6-2 (assembly GCF_006440615.1). Lineage (NCBI taxonomy): Bacteria > Pseudomonadati > Pseudomonadota > Alphaproteobacteria > Hyphomicrobiales > Phyllobacteriaceae > Mesorhizobium > Mesorhizobium sp. B2-6-2. The sequence goes on from NZ_VFUG01000010.1 coordinate 102,883, forward strand.
GATGTCCGGCTGGCCAAGACCGGCACATACGGGCTCGCGGAACGCTGCCCGCTGCTGGTGCTGCGTTCGCCGAAGCGCCTGGACTGACGGGCGGGGTTGCTCGTCGGCGCCTCGCGATGGCCGGCGCATTTCGGCCTGGCGTCTAGCACGAGAAAAATTTCGCGCCGCTGCCCCCTTGCGCGCGCCTTGACTCCGGCAACCTAGCGGCCTATCTCAGCGCCACGTTAGCACTCGCCTTTGGTGAGTGCTAACTTATATCCGGCGGCCTCGCCGGATGGAGGAACAGTTCTCACCGTTCTCATTCGAGGAAGATAACATGGCAAAGTCCAAGTTCCGCCCGCTTCATGACCGCGTGGTCGTTCGCCGGGTCGAATCCGAATCCAAGACCGCCGGCGGGATCATCATCCCGGATACGGCGAAGGAGAAGCCGCAGGAAGGCGAAATCATCGCCGTCGGCTCCGGCGCCCGCGACGAAAGCGGCAAGCTCGTGCCGCTGGACGTCAAGGCCGGCGACCGCATCCTGTTCGGCAAGTGGTCGGGCACTGAAGTCAAGCTCAATGGCGAAGACCTTCTGATCATGAAGGAATCCGACATCATGGGCATCATCGGCTGACCATCGGCCTCACCTGAATCTTCATCTTCGGGCTCTTCCCGAGCCCCTGCCAGGAGCTAAAACATGGCTGCCAAAGACGTAAAATTCTCCCGCGATGCCCGTGAGCGCATGCTGCGCGGCGTCAACATCCTCGCCGACGCGGTGAAGGTCACCCTCGGTCCCAAGGGCCGCAACGTCGTCATCGACAAGTCGTTCGGCGCCCCGCGCATCACCAAGGACGGCGTCACCGTCGCCAAGGAAATCGAGCTTGAGGACAAGTTCGAGAACATGGGCGCGCAGATGGTCCGCGAAGTCGCTTCGAAGACCAATGACATCGCCGGCGACGGCACCACGACCGCAACGGTTCTGGCGCAGTCGATCGTCCAGGAAGGCCACAAGGCGGTTGCCGCCGGCATGAATCCGATGGACCTGAAGCGCGGCATCGACCTCGCCGTTGGCGACGTCGTCACGACGCTGATCAAGAACGCCAAGAAGATCAAGACCTCGGAAGAAGTTGCCCAGGTCGGCACCATCGCCGGCAATGGCGATGCCTCGGTCGGCTCGATGATCGCCGAAGCGATGCAGAAGGTCGGCAATGAGGGCGTCATCACCGTAGAGGAGGCCAAGACCGCCGAGACCGAGCTCGAAGTCGTCGAAGGCATGCAGTTCGACCGCGGCTACCTCTCGCCCTACTTCGTCACCAACGCCGACAAAATGGTTGCGGACCTGGAAGACGCCTACATCCTTCTGCACGAGAAGAAGCTCTCCAACCTGCAGGCCATGCTGCCGATCCTCGAGGCTGTCGTGCAGACCTCGAAGCCGCTGGTCATCATCTCGGAAGATGTCGAAGGCGAGGCCCTGGCCACGCTCGTCGTCAACAAGCTGCGTGGCGGCCTGAAGATCGCCGCCGTCAAGGCGCCGGGCTTCGGTGATCGCCGCAAGGCCATGCTGGAAGACATCGCCATCCTCACCGGTGGCCAGGTCATCTCGGAAGACCTCGGCATCAAGCTCGAGAATGTCGGCCTCAACATGCTCGGCCGCGCCAAGAAGGTGTCGATCTCCAAGGAGAACACCACCATTGTCGATGGGGCCGGCAAGAAGGCCGAGATCCAGGGCCGCGTGTCCCAGATCAAGCAGCAGATCGAGGAGACCACCTCGGACTACGACAAGGAGAAGCTGCAGGAGCGTCTGGCCAAGCTCGCCGGCGGCGTCGCGGTGATCCGCGTCGGCGGCGCGACCGAGATCGAGGTCAAGGAAAAGAAGGACCGCGTCGATGACGCTCTCAACGCGACCCGTGCGGCCGTCGAAGAAGGCATCGTTCCCGGCGGCGGCGTCGCGCTTCTGCGCGCTTCGCTGAACATCAAGGCAACCGGCGCCAACTCCGACCAGACCGCTGGCATCAACATCGTGCGTCGCGCCCTGCAGGCTCCGGCCCGTCAGATCGCGTCCAACGCCGGTGCGGAAGCATCGATCGTTGCCGGCAAGATCCTTGAGAACAAGGGCCCGACCTTCGGCTACAACGCCCAGACCGGCGAGTATGGCGACATGATCGCCATGGGTATCGTCGATCCGGTCAAGGTCGTTCGCACGGCTCTCCAGGACGCGGCCTCGGTCGCCGGCCTGCTTGTCACCACCGAAGCCATGATCGCCGAAGCTCCCAAGAAGGAGTCGGCTGGCGGCGGCATGCCTGGCGGCATGGGCGGCGGCGGCATGGGTGGCATGGGCGGCATGGACTTCTAAGAAGTCCATAAAGCACGCCCATGAACTAACGTTGCTCAAGCCCGCAAGCGGGCTTGAGTGGCGGCATGGTCTCTAATCCAGCCGATCTGGCTAACACACGGAAAGGGGCGGCAGAGATGCCGCCCTTTCTCGTTGCGGCGGCCCAGAGCGTAGATCAGGATGACGTTTCGTTGAATCGCCATCCTGATCTAACTCTCTGTTGGAGCATGATCTTCTCCGAAACCGGTTCCCACTTTCGTGATCGCGCTCTAGTGGCACAGGGGATTTTGACCGGTCGGCTCTGTTTGCGTTGGCAGGCGGCATGCCTTGGAGATTGGCCGAAACGCCCATCGCGATCGTCATTCCAGGGCGGAGCAGGAGCGAAGCTCCGTCGCGAAGACCCTGGAATCCATGCCGTTACCTTCGCCAATGCGTGCAACGGAGCAAAATTCTGCACCGAGGCGGCGCTTCCAAGTCACGGCATGGATTCTATGGTCTGCGCCGCGTCGCTTCGCTCCTTGCTCCGCCATAGAATGACGAGGTTGGGGCGGCTTCAACCAATTCCCGGCGTTTGCGCTGATTTCACGGAAATGAACGGAGAATCTTGCACCAAGACAAACGGCAACCTTTCAAAAATCTCTGTGTCGGAGAACTAGTTGGAGCATGATCCTCTCCGAAAACCGGCTCCCACCTTTCCGGGATCATGTTCCAGCCAAGCGTGCTGCTCCATGGGCAACCCCTGCTGCAGCTTCAACCGACTGCCTAAACTTTGTGCAATTCCTCAACAAAATCAGCGCCTTCGGTTAAACGCCCGCGATCGTTGCGGCATTTGTCGGACAATATTTTTTAAGATATCCGCGCTTACTAATGAATAGGGCGTGCTTGATTGCTCGCGCGCTTAGGGGTGTCGGGGTCTTCATCGATGCAAATTTTCCACCGGTTCGTGCGTGACCGTGGCGGCAACGTCCTCATCATGTCCGCGCTGCTTTTGCCGCTGCTCGTCGGCATGGCGGCGCTGGTCACCGAATATGGCGGCGCGCTGGTCGAGCGCGCCAGCAACCAGCGTACCGCCGATCTCGCGGCCTTTGCCGGCGCGCTTGCCTATAACAAGACACAGTCGACCGACCGGATGACCGCGGCGGCGATCAATGTCGCCACGCTCAACGGCGTTCCGGCAGCCGATGTGTCGGCGACGCTGGTCACCTCGCCGAAGACAACCGGCGTGAACGCGGTCTCCGTATCGATCCGCACGCAGAAGCAGCTGCTGCTTGCGCGCGTCCTCGACAATCGCCAGCAATTGCAGATCTACGCCAATTCCGTCGCTGAGCTCGGCGCGCAGCCGTCGACACCGGGTTGCATGCTGGCATTGGACGGCACCCAGACGGGCATCACGCTGTCAGGCGGCACGGCCGTCAACGCCCCCAAATGCACGGTCTCGTCGAATAACACGATCACCGTTCCGTGCGGCACCGGCATCTCGGCTATCGGCGTCAACTACAATTCCGCAACGGCCCCGAGCCAGCCTTGCAACGGCATCACCGGACCAAACGGGACGGCGGCGGTGATCACCAAGAAGTCGACTCCCGATCCGCTGGCGGGCAATTCCGCGGTCGCGGCTGCCGTCGCCCGCTTTGCCACCGTGGCGGCGCTCTCGCCAACCGCCGCGCCAGCAGCGCCGACCACCCCGAGCGGCAACAATATCGACTTCGGCTGGACCCAGGGATCAACCCAAGGCCAGGCGAATGCGCTGGGCTGCGCCGCCAGTTGGGCATCGTCGTCATCAACCTGGACGCTGAATTGCGGCAGCAAAACCACGGTCAACCTGGGCACCATCACGATCGGCGGCGGTATCAATCTCAACTTCGCCACCACGGGCGCGGCGACGACCGTCTACAACATCTCCGGCGATCTCACGACCAGCGCCACCACCAAGTTCGGACCGGGCACCTACAATTTCGCGGGCAAGCTGACCACGGCCGGAACCACCACCTTCGGCGCCGGCACCTATGATTTCGGCAAGCAGGTGACAACCACCGGGACTACCACATTCGGTGCCGGCACTTTCAACTTCAGCAAGGGGCTGACGACCGGCTACGGCACCACGGCGTTCGGCGCCGGCACGTTCAAGATCGGCATCAGCGATAACACCTGCGGCGGTATCGCGCGCGTCAGCCTCTGCAACACCAGCACGCTCACCTTCGGCGGGCCGAGCACATTCGAGCTGCCTGGCGGCATCAACAATGCCGGCGGCGCCACGCTGACTTTCGGCTCGGGCACCTCCAACAGCTACAAGATCGGTCCCGGCGGCAATGGCGATGCCATCACGCTCGGCGGCGGCTCCATCACGATCATGGCCGACGCCACCAGCTCGGGCGTGTTCCAGGTCGTCGGCGATGTGAACGGCGGCGGGGGCGGCAGCTGCTTCGTCGTCCCGGCCACCGCCCAGCACGACATCGAGGGCAACTTCATCGCCTCGGGCGCGGTGCTGCTCGGCGCCGGCGTCTACACGGTCGACGGTTACTTCGCGCTGGGCGGGAGCGGTGGCGGCAGCGCCAGCTGCGGCGGCTCGTGGATCAGCGTCAGCGGCAACAACGTAACGCTGGTGCTGTCGGGCAAGACCAAGTCGAACTCGGGAAGCTGCAATGGCTATGTCTTCTGCGTGGCCGCCGGCTACAGCAACATCGTGCTGTCCGCGCCGCAGACGGGCGCCACGGCGAAGCTTGCCGTGATCGGACCGACGTCGACCTCGGTCACGGCCGGCGCAACCTTCGCCGAAGGCGGTTCCAACGCGCAGATCTCCGGCGCGTTTTATTTCCCTTACGGGCCGATCATCATGAATGGCGGCTCCAGCATCCTGGGTTCGAACACCGATACGACCAAGTGCCTGCAGCTGATCGGTTCCCTGATCACCCTGTCAGGCGGCACGGCGGCCACGTCGGAATGCGTCGCCGCCACTGGCGCTACCACGAGCAGCAAGGTGAGCCTCGTCCAGTGATGCCACGTTTCAACACCAGCCCAGCATTCGCCCGCTTTCTCCGCCGCGAGACGAGCGGCGCATCGGCCGTCGAGTTCGCGTTGATCAGTCCGGTGCTGATCCTGATCCTTGCCGGGCTGGTCGACATCGGCGCGTCGCTGAAGGCGAAGTTCGACCTGTCCTCGGCGATCTCGGCCGGCTCCAACTACGCGCTGCTTGGCGCCGACAAGGTCAACTCCGCCGGCGGCGGCACGCTTGCCGGCAACATCCTGGCGGTGGTGGCGAACGGGTTGGGCAGCGCCGGCGGCAGCGTTCAGGTCGTCGTCAACAACGGCGCCGCAGTCAACTACAACACGAGCAACGGCACAGCGACCCAGACCGGCACCGTCTCCAACGCCGATCTCTGTTATTGCCCGACCGGCAGCGCGGCCAGCGTCACCTGGGGTTCGGCGGTGACCTGCGGCTCGACCTGTCCGGCCGGCGGCATCGGGGGCAAGTTCGTCACCATCAGCGCAAGCCGGTCCTTCTCGCCGCTGTTCGGCGGCTTCGACGTGGTGAACAGTGGCAACATCACCGTCCGGGCCATGGTGCAGCCGCAATGAGACACGTCCTGGAGCGCTTCGCGGCGAAGTCTTTGATCCCGTTCATCCGCGACCGGTCCGGCGCCAATGCGGTCGAATTCGCCCTGCTTTCGCTGCCGCTCTTGCTGGTGCTGTTCGGCACGGTGGAGTTCGGCCGCATGTACTGGACACAGCACGTGCTGCAGGACACGGCGACAGCCGGCGCGCGGTGCGTCGGCGTGCTGCAGAGCGGCTGCTCGCAAAACGGCACCTACAACGCCGCCAACACCGTTACCTTCATCAGCGGCATGGCTGCGGCGGACGGCATCACACTCACTGGCACCAACATCAACGTCAACAACAACACGACCTGCTCGGGCCTCAGCGGCTTCACCACCGTGCGGGTTTCCTACACATTCGCGACGGTGCTGCCATCCGTCCTGGTCGCCTTGGCCAGCGGCCCGCAGCTCAGCGCCACGGCCTGCTTTCCCAATCAGGGCGCATGACCCGAAAGGTTTGAACCGGTTTTTCGGCCAGACTTCAGGTCGACTCGGCCTGAAATCATCCGGCTCTAGCGGTCAGACGGCTGTCTTTGCAGGTTGAGCTACGCCACCAGCCAGCACCGCCTGCTCGACCAGCGCCGCAACCTCGTCGGCCACGGCGGCGAGCGGCGTGCGGTCGCGGGTGGCGCGGGCGATCACCATCAGGCCTTCGAGCGAAGATTCGACCAGCAGGGCCAGCGCCTGCGCGCGCCGCTCCGGCACCCCTGCCCTGACGAATGCCTGGCGCAGCAGTCCGATCCACTGCTCGAAGGCCGAGCGGCAGATTTCAACCAGGTCCGGAACGTTGTTCGGCGCGTCGAGCACCACCGGCGCGACCGGACAGCCGAGCGAGAATTCGTTTTCCTCCAGCATGCGTCCGACCGACTGGTAGATGTGGTGGACGGCAACGGCGGGATCGCTTTCTTCCAACAGCGCGGCGCCCAGCCGCTCCGTCACGTCGGCGACACTGGCTCGCGTCACCTCGATGACCAGTTGGTCCTTGCCGCCCGGGAAATGGAAATAAAGGGAGCCGCGCGGTGCTCCGCTGGCGGTTAGAATGTCGTTCAGCGACGTGCCGTGATAGCCGCGCTTGCGGATGAGCAGCGCCGTCGCCTCGATCATGCGGGTGCGTGTGTCCGTCGCCACGTCGACCTCTCAAAATGTCAACCTCTGTCAGGAGAGCGCATTATAGGGCTCGCCCCGAATATGACAATCGGTCTACATAATATGTAAATCGGTCTACATATATCGGAGGCAAAAATGCGGACTTACCGGCTCGAGGAATTCGGCGGCATCGAGGGGCTGGTCATGCGCACGGAAGCGCTGCCCAAGCCGGGTGCAAACCAGATCCTGGTGCGAGTGCGCGCCGCCTCGCTCAACCGCCGCGACACCATGATCCTCAACGGCACCTATCCTCTGGCACCCCGCGCGGGCATCGTGCCGCTGAGCGACGGTGCCGGCGAAGTCGTGGCCGTCGGCGACGGCGTCACCCGCTTTGCCGTCGGCAACCGCGTCACCGGCAGCTATTTCGCGCGCTGGATCGACGGCCGCATGCATCCGGGCGTGATCGACCAACTCGGCTGCACGCTGGACGGCATGCTGAGCGAATATGCGCTGCTTGACGAGCAATGGGCGGTGCGGCTGCCGGACCATCTTTCCTGGCAGGAGGCGGCGACCTTCACTTGCGCCGGGCTGACCGCCTGGAGCGCGCTGACGGGCGCCGAGATTCCGAAGCCGGGGCAATGGGTTCTCACCATTGGCTCAGGTGGTGTTGCATTGTTTGCCTTGCAGTTCGCCAAGCTCATGGGCTGCCGTGTGGCCGCTGTCACCTCGCGAGCGGAGAAAACCGAGAGGCTGCGGGCGCTCGGCGCCGACCTCGTCGTCGCGGCAGCCGAGACACCGGAATGGGGCATGAAGCTGCGCGAGGCGACCGGCGGCATCGACCTGGTCGTCGAAACCGGCGGCCCGGCGACTTTTGCGCAATCGCTGATCGCCAGCACCCTTCACGGGCGCATCGTGCTGCTCACCGTGCAGGACCGCAACGGCAAGTCGGTCGAGATTCCGGGCGCCGTCTATCAGCGCAGCCTGGTCACCATCGGCCGTCTCTTTGTCGGCAGCCGCAACGGGCTCGAGGCGATGCTTGCCGCGGTCGCCACGCACCGGCTGAGACCGATCATCGACAAGGTCTTCCCGTTCGCCGAGGCGCGCGAGGCTTACCGCCATTTCCAACTGGGCGACGTCTTCGGCAAGGTCGTCATCGACGGCGCGTGATCGCCGCGTTTCCGCAAAACCAGATAGGAGATCAGCCATGACAATCCGCGAAGCCTCGGCCCAATGGCAGGGCACGCTCAAGGAAGGATCCGGCCGGCTGCGGCTGGGCAGCGGCGTGTTCGAAGGCGCCTATTCCTTCCCGTCCCGCTTCGAGAACGGCCCGGGCACCAATCCGGAAGAGCTGATTGCGGCCGCCCATGCCGGCTGCTTCTCGATGGCGCTTACCGCCATACTCGGCGCCGAAGGCCACACGGCCGAGAGCATCCACACCATCGCCAAGGTGCATCTCGGCGCGACCACGGCCGGGCCGACGATCACCCGCATCGAACTCGAAACCAAGGCGAGCATCGCCGGCATATCGGTCGAGGATTTCGAGCGGCTGGCGCAAAAGGCCAAGGCGGCCTGTCTCGTCTCGCGCGCACTGGCGGGCGTCGCCACCATCACGCTCAAGGCGGGGCTCGTAGCTCACTGAAACGACAGGAGAATATCCAATGACCCAGGAATTGATCATCGACATCGCCGCGGCCAAACGCTCCGCCGAAACGGCGGAAATCATGCGGCGCTACAACGACGTCTTCCAGCGTCACGATCCGGCGGCACTGGACGAATTGGTGGCGGAGGGTTGTGTGATCGAGAACACCACGCCGGCGCCCGACGGCGCCCGCCGCACCGGCAAGGCGGCTTGCGTCGAATTGTGGTCGGCGATCGCTACCGGACCCGGTACCCGCTTCGACATCGAAGAGACGTTCGTCGCCGGCGACCGCGCCACGATCCGCTGGCGCTTCTGGATGGCCGACGGCAGGTCGCTGCGCGGCGTCAACCTGATGCGCGTCGCGGATCGGCAAATCGTCGAGGCGATGGGCTACGTGAAAGGCTAAGCATCGACCACGGCAACCGCATCGACCTCGATCAGATATCCAGGCGACAGGCTGGCCACTCCCAACACGACGTTGGCGGGCTTGTGGTCCCCGAACAGGGTCACGCGGGCGGCATCGATGATCGGGTAATGGTCATCGAGCCGGTAGCCGACGACGTAGATCATGAGCTTCGCCACGTCGTTGGGACGGGCGCCCGCGGCGGCAATAGCCCGACCGAGATTGGCGAACACCTGGCGCGTTTGAGCCGTGAAATCACCTTCGCCGACAAGCTTGCCGTCTAGGTCTTCAGATTCCTGGCCGGCGATAAATATCAGCCTGGTGCCTTTCGCCACGACGACTTGGCTGTATGTGTCAGGCTTGGGTAGATCCTGGGGATTGATGCATTCAAGCGTCATTGCGACCGCCTTTCTTACTCGGATTTCCGGCCTACTCGGATTTCTGGATCTCTCGAGCCTCGTTAGCCCAAAAGCTCCCCGAGGCTCGACCATGGGCTATGTGGGGGCTGGCGCCAAGGCTACCGATCGGCAAGCGCCAGCTTGGCGCCGAGCATGACGAAGGCGGCGGCAAAGCTGCGGCGCATCCATGTCAGCACCTTCGGCCGCGACACGATGTGGTTGCGCACCGATGCCGCGAAGACGCCGTAGATGGCGAAGACGACGAACGTCATCAGCATGAAAACGCCGGAGAGCTCCAGCATCTTGGGCAGCGCGTGCGGCTCGGTGGGGCTGACGAATTGCGGCAGGAAGGCAAAGAAGAAGATCGACAGTTTCGGGTTCAGGATGTTGATCAGGATGCCCGAGGTGATCGTTCTGGCGGTCGAGCGCGGCGCGGCGTCCTCGTCGATGCTGAGGCCGCCTTTTTCCTTCAATGTGTTCCAGGCCATGTTGAGCAGATAGGCGACACCGAGATATTTCAGCGTCTCGAAGGCGACGGCGCTTGTGTGCAGCACTGCGGCGAGGCCGGTGATGGCGGCCGCCATATGCGGGACGATGCCAAGCGTGCAGGCGAAGGCCGCGACAATTGAGGCGCGCGCGCCGCGCGAGAGGCCAGCGCCAAGCGTGTAAATGACGCCGGTTCCGGGCGAAGCCACGATGATCAACGACGTCAACAGGAATTCAATGCTCATGGATTTCCTCCGCTGCCCTGCCCGGCCGGAAGGTACCGGGAGGCGTGCAACAGGGCAAGCGGGACACTTTTCCTCGCCCCCGCGATGCGGGGGCAAGGAAACTAGCTCACTGCAAGCCCATGCGACGCCCTCGCCATCAGGCAGTCGCCGCCGCCGGGCATGCAGGCGCGGCAGACGTCGGGGCGCAGCTCGTAGATGCCGCAGGCCGTGTGCTTGCCCACCTCGCCGGTGAGCGCCGAGCATCGGCCGCCCTCGCAGCGCATGCCGGACTGGTCGGCTGCTACCAGCTCGGCCGGGATCCGGTCGAGCTGCTCATCCTCCTCGGTCGAAAAACGCGGCCAGTCTGCCGAGTAGGAGCAGCAGGCGCCACAGCTCTGACAGTCGAAGACCGCGACCGCACCGCCATCCTCGTCGACAGACACAAAGGACTGACCGGGCAGGCCGAGCGGCTTGGCTGTGCGACCGCCGTCCTGCGGCAAGGGCGCTACTTCTTTCTGGTCTTGCGCGCCGGCGCTTCGGCCAGCGACTTGAACAGATCGGTCGCAACCTCTGCGGGCGCATCCGGCTTTGCCGCCGGCTTGGCTGGCTTGGCAGCGGCGGGCGGAGCTGCCGGCTGGTCCTTGGCGGAGAATTTTATGGCCATGTCAGTCCTCGTCAGAAAAGCGCGATGATGGCGCATTCGGTTTGCGCAAGCGGCCGATCAGCGCCGAGACCGCCGTGATGTTCATTTCCTCGGGCGACCAGTTCCTGGCGTCCTCGATGTGGTGCGGCGCCAGCTCACGATGCGTGCTGCCGCTGTAGGCGGCATCCTGATAGCTGGTGCGTTGATGGGTCTTGGCGTCTTCCCGCACATACTCGATCAGATAGTTCGGGGCTTCGGCGCGGCCGCGCACGCCAACGCGCACCTGGGCATCGCCATGCGCTCGCTTGCAGCGTTCGAGCCTTTCCAGCACTCGGCGAACATATTCGATCGGCTTGTCAAGGGTATCGACCATATCGGCGATGGTCGCATCGGCGGCGATCGGCGTTGATGGTACGCGTTTGGCGGCCATCAGCGTGTGCCTGCCGGTTTCGGCAAAGCCTGCCCACATGATTCATTCGAGCTAGCGGTCAAAATCTTCTCCTGCCCGGAGGCCTGATGCCGAAATGGCAGAGCGTCTTTCGGCCATGACCACGCACAAAGCAACACGGCGCCGGATTTAAATTGCGGACGCCCGCATCCCTGGCCTTGCCGCATTCTTATCACATCGTGGCGGACGTTGGGGCTATCCGCAAAAAAGGGCAAAAAATTCGTCGGCTGCGGAACCAATGTCGTGGCGGGCCGTTTCCACTCAAGCCGTCAGCAATTCACGAGCAATCGAGAACGGTTGACGGCAAAAGCGTCTCCCGCGCCATAACAAGCGCGAGAGGCGTTTTCTATTGTTCACCGCTCCTGATCGGTCGGACGGATAAGTATCTCGTTGACATTGACCCTTGGCGGCTGGCTGACGGCATAGAAAATCGCGTTCGCAATGTCTTCCGCGGTCAGCGCTTCCATCGTGGCGAGACGGTGTTCAAGTCCGGCCTTGGATTGCACGTTGGTGATATGATCGCCGAGTTCGGTACGCACAAGGCCCGGCTCGACGACGGTGACGCGCACCTTGTCGGCATAGACCTCGCGGCGCAGCGATTCCGAAAAAGCCACCACACCAAACTTGGTCGCCGCATAGCCGCTGGCGCCGGGATTTGCGACCCGCCCGGCGACCGAGGAGACGTTGACGATATGACCCTTTGAAGCCTTCAGGTGCGGCAGCGCCGCCTTGGTGGTCGCCATCAGGCCGATAAGGTTGAGCTCGATCATCTGGCGCCAGTCGTCAAGATCGGCTTCGGCCGCGGGAGCAAGCAGCATGACGCCGGCATTGTTGACGAGGATATCGAGCCGTCCCCATTCGGATACGACCTTATCGACCATCGCGGTGATGTCGCCGGGTTTGGCGATGTCGGCTTCAATGGCGAGCGCGACGCCATCGGCCTGTTCGATGCGCGCAACCAGTGCTTCGAGGCGATCGGCACGACGGGCAGCGACCGCGACTTTCGCGCCGGCCGCGGCAAGGACCGCGGCGGTGGCCTCGCCGATGCCGGACGAAGCGCCGGTGACGAGCGCGACCTTGCCCGTGAGTGGTGAATTTGCGGTTGTCATGAGAAATCTCCAGGAGCCCGGCCCGCCCCTTCACATAGGCCGCCCCGCCGGGGCTTGAAGGCCCCATGAGAGCCATCGACGCAATTTGCCCGAGCCTGCCCGGGCTCAATCCTGTTCGTGCGGCCCAGGCTCCGGCCAGGGCTCCCTGGCGGCTTCGGCATACCAGTGCCGCATCGCGGGCATCGCCAATATCGCGTCGACATAGGCGCGGGTGACGGGTGCCAGCTCGCCGCCATAGGTGTCGAAGCGCGTCACCACCGGCGCATACATGGCATCGGCCGCGGTGAAATGGCCGAACAGGAACGGGCCGCCCTCGCCATATTGCTCGCGGCACTGGCGCCAGATCGCTTCGATCCTCGCCCGCTGCGCCTCGCCCTCGGCATCGAGCGGCTTATGGGATTTCGGCCGGCGCAGGTTCATCGGCCAGCCGTAGCGGACCTCGCGGAAACCCGAATGCATTTCCGTCGCCACCGAGCGCGCCAGTTGACGGGCGCCGAGATCGGTCGGCCAGAGCCTTTTTTCCGGATAGAGATCGGCCAGATATTCAAGGATGGCAAGCGTTTCCCAGACGATTCTTCCATTATGATTCAAGACCGGCACGAGGCCGGTCGGCGACACCTTGGCGAGGTTGGCCGTCGTCTCGGGTGTGCGCAGCCGCACGAAGCCTTCCTCAAAAGGGATATCCAGGTGCTTCATCGCCACCCATGGCCGCAGCGACCATGAGGAAAAGCATTTGTTGCCGATATAGAGGGTGAACTCCGCCAAGACCGTCTCCTGATGATGTCAATCCGCTGCGGCCGTCGTGATCGCCGTCGGCCCGACGCCGGCGCGGGCCTGGATCGCAGCGACCGCTGCCTTTATGTCGGGGTTGACCTCGATCGCCTTGCGGCCGGCCTCGATCGCGAGGTCTACCTGGTTTATCGGCAGCCGCAGCCTGGTCGGGATCTCGTTGAGCTTCGCCTGCACCGCCGGATCGACATCGGCGAAGGACAGGTGCTGGACAACAAGGCGGACATCACGGCAGTTCCAGCCGGAAGCCGAACCACGATAGGCGGAAACGGCGGAGGCCGGCAGGCCACAACGATAGCGCACCAGCTCGCCCTTCCATTGCGAGACGGCGAGCGTCAACGCATCGAACTCGTCGCGCACCGAGGCGGCGAGTGTGGTGCTGGTCACGGCGTCGAGGAGTTCGGCAGCCCTTGGCCCATGCAGGGACTTCGCCCAGCTCACGTCGCTGTCGCTCCCCGCATCCGCGACAATGAAGATCAACGTCGTCAGGCGGACCGCGGCCGATGGCGACAGCGGCCCGTAAGGCGTACCCGCGGCGGAACGCTCGAGCGTGAAGCCGGTGACGCCGATATTGTCGGTGAGGCCGCCGTCGAGCAGCTTCACATAGTCGAGCGGATCGGCGTTCTGATAGGAATCCAGAGCGCTGGCATAGGCCTTGAGCCGCAGCGAGGCATTGCGGTCCTCGAGCGCCAGGCTCAGCCATTGCGGCCTGCGATAACCGCAATGGGGACTGGTCGCCGAGACCACGATCGGCGCGAAGACGATCGGCACGGCCGCTGATGCCGCGACAGCATCGGCAAGCCGCACCTTGTCGAGATCGCTGCACAGCGCCGCGAACGTGTCGTAGGTGAAGAGAAATGGCGTGCGGTTGTAGATGTCGGAAGCGTTGATCCAGACGATCGGCCCGTTCGGCCTGTGCAACGCCTTGAATGTCGCACCGTCGAAGAGATGGTCGTTCAGCCATCTGGCGAAGCCGCTGCGGTCGTTGACGCCGCCATAATAGGCGCGAACCAGATTGACCGGAGAGATCGATACCCTGAGATCGGCCTCGGCATTCTGGGTCAGGAAGCGCTCGCGAAAATCCCGGTAGCCGTCCCTGCCCTTGTAGCCGAAATAGGCGGCGGCGACGGCGCCTCCCGAGGCGCCAGAAATCATCCTGATGTCGTCGACCAGCGTGCGGCGTTCCGGCCGTTCGTCGATGACAATATCGTCGAGCGCCCGCAGCACGCCATAGGAGAAAGCGGCCGCCCGAGTGCCGCCGCCCGAGAACGCCAGCCCGACGACGGTCGAACCGTCATCGGCGGTGTCGGGTATGTAGGTGGGTGACGGGTGGCCGACTTCTGTGCTCAGCACGTTGATCGGCCCGACATCGTCGGCGACGCAGCCGGCCAGGGCCATCAAAACTGCGACAAAGGCCACACGAAGACGCAAACTCGTTTCCCCCAGGGCTGCCTCTCCCGCAGCCGCGGCAGACCCTAACCGGATTGTCTTATCCGATGCAACCGCACCGAGAGAGAGATCCCCGCAGCCTGGAACCCAAACGGATCCGGCACGTTGTCAGACCCGGATGCGGTTCTCGTGTCCAGACCCAGGAGATGCGCGTCAAGCCAATGAAGGGCTTCCGTCAAGCAACGGCCGGCAAGGTGCAGAAGGCTTAGTGGCGACGTGAACGAGAAGGTTCGCAAAGCATTCTGAGGCCGTCTTGTCTTGATGTCGAGATAGGCAAGAGGCCGCCGCGAGGCGGCCTTTTTCATGTCCGGAATTGCTTGGCGAAAGCGTTGGTGAAGACGATCTCGCCATGGTCGCCGGCCGCCTCGCCCAACACCACATCCATGTTGCCGGCAGTGACCCTGGCCAGCGCGAAGCCGCCCATATAGGCCGCCTTCGGCTTGATGATGTCGAGCCGGTCACGCTGGTAGATCATCGGCACTTCGTGCTGGTGGCCGTGGAAGACGGCAATCACATTGTAGCCCTTGATCGCGGCCAGTAGCGCCTGGCGGTCGGCCTCGCCCCACCAATGCGGGCGGCCGGAGCCATCGTCATCATAGGTGCGTTTCACCGGGTCCCAGCGCTCCGTCGAGAAAGTGTCCCAGCCATAATGCTGGAACAGGATCACCGGCCGGCCGTCGCCGGCATAGGTGGCGAGATCCTGCTTCAGCCAAGGCAGGCTGCTTGGCGCGCCATGGCCGGTATCGCCGGCGAAGCGATGCATCTGGACGAGATGCAGGCCGCCCCAGTCCCAGGAATAGCAGTCGGTATCGACGTCGTATTCGGTAGCGGGCACCGGCGGCTTGAAGAACACGCCGGGACGATGGTTGACCTCGACATAATCGCGCAGTTCGCGGCGATACCAATCAACGTGCGGCGGCGAGCCGTTCTGGTCGAGATCATGATTGCCGAGCCCGACATAGACCGGGATGTGGACCCGGTCCGGCCCGACACCTTCTTGATAGCGCTTGGAGAACTGCAGAAGCTGCGTGCCTTCGCTGGGCTCCGTGACCTGGCCGCCGCCATCGTCGGTGATGTCGCCCCCGGTGACGAGGCCGAGCGGCGTGCCGATGCGGGTGCCGGCCGAATGCAGGCCGGTGGCAACGCCGTTGATCTCGGCCGGCCACTTCTTGTCGGCAATCGCGTTCAAGGCCGCGACGTTGCGCAGAAGTGCTGCATCGGTCTTGCCTTCCTGCAGGCAATTGGGACTGAGCCCGCTTGCCATGCGGCAGGCATGGATATCGGCGATGAAGAGGAAAGTGGCGTCGATCGGCTGGATGCGCCTGCCGGTCTGGCCGAAGGCGACGCGAGGCAGCGCGCCGGCAGCAGCGAGACCGCCGGCGATGAAGATGCGGCGCGAAACGGTTGCTGGCGAAGAGCGATTCATCGTCACCCGATTAAACACCCTCGGACCGCCTCCCTCTGTCCTGGCAGCGTTATCGCAATAACACCCTGCGGCGTCGTCTCGTTGCCAATCCGCCCGAAGACGGATGCACGCTTTCCAGCCCCCTCAAGCACTCGCGCAACACCCCGGCGTCCTGTGACGTCTTGGCCATCGACATGGCGCCGGAATAGGCCGCCACCGCAAGCGCGGCGAAGCGGTCGGGATCGGTCCCATCCTCCCCGCCGTCCTGCTGGTCGGCCCGGATCTTGTCGGCGATAGCCCTCCGCCAGCCGGCGAAGATCCTGGCAAGCGCCAGGCGAAACTCGTCGTCGGCCAGCGACAGTTCATGCGCCAGATTGTTAAGCGGGCAGCCGCGCACATAGCCCTGTCGCTCTAGCTCCGCAGCCACCGCCACGAACACGGCCCGCACGCCTTCGCGGGCCGATGACGCCGCCAGCACCGGGTCGATCCAGGTCTCCTGGACCGCCGCCGCCACTCGTTCCTCGATCACTGCGAGCGCCAGCGCCTTCTTGGTCGGGAAATGGTGGTGCAGCGCGCCGCCGGTGACGCCGGCCGCCGCCATCAGATCGCCAAGGCTCGATGCGTGATAGCCGCGCGCCTGGAAGGCGCCTTCCGCCACGTCGAGGACGCGCCGGCGCATGCCTTCCGGATCGTTGGTGCGCTTTTTGCGTTGGGCCATGGCGATCTCCCCTTTTTTCCCTGTTGGAGAAGGTACCTGAGCGAAGTGAGGGCGGATAAGGGTGCCCCGGGAACGCCAGCGCCTCACTCCGCTGGAACACCCCTCATCCGTCTCGGCGCTGCGCGCCGATCCACCTTCTCCCACAAGGGGAGAAGGGGAAAGCAAGATAGCAGATTGACAAAACAGGACAACCGGTCTGTTTATAAACAGGACGATCACCCTGTTTTGAGATTCTGGCCATGAACCGACCTTCCCGCCTTGCCTCGCCCATCGTCGAGCTTCGGCAATACACACTGAAGCCCGGGCAGCGCGAAACGCTGATCGCGCTGTTCGAGCGGGAGTTCGTCGAAACGCAGGAAGCAACGGGCATGACCGTCATCGGACAGTTCCGCGATCTCGACCGCCCCGACATGTTCGTCTGGCTGCGCGGCTTTGAGGACATGGAAACGAGAAAGGACGCGCTGAGCGCCTTCTATGGCGGCCCGGTCTGGGCAGCCTATCGCGATGCCGCCAATGCGACGATGATCGATTCCGACGACGTGTTGCTGCTCAAACCGGCTTGTCGGGGCGCGGGTTTCGACCTGTCGGGGTTGCTGCGGCCGACAGCCACCGAGGCTGAAACCATGAGCAATGGGAGTCGGCTGCCCGGCTTTGTTGAGATTTCGATTCATCATTTGCGGCCAGGCACTGAGGCCGGCTTTGTCGAACGCTTCCAGGCTGAGGCCGTCCCGCAACTTGCGACAAACGGCGCCCGGCTTCTCGGCGCCTTCGTCAGCGAGCATTCCGAAAACACGTTTCCGCGTTTGCCCGTGCGTGCTGCTGAAAACGTCTTCATCATCGTCACGGGGTTTGTTGATGGCGATGCCCACGCCGGCCATCGGGCCGCTCTCGCCGCTTCGTCGGTATGGCGGGCGGCCCGCGAAACCATGGCGACCGTTGCCACGAAGCCGACCGAGACATTGCGCCTGACGCCGACGGCCCGGTCGCTGCTGCGATAGTCACGCTGAAGGCAAGATGCCGGCTATCGCCTCGGCGACAAAGGCCGGATCTTCCCAATGCGGGTTGTGGCCGCAATCCTGTGCCCACACCAGGCGCGATCCGGTCAGCGCCCCTGCCATCGCCCGCTGATGCGCTTCGCCAAAAAGCGGATCGCGCTCGCCTGCGACGATCAGCGTCGGGGCCTGCACGGCGTGCGCCGCGGCGGTCAGATCGGTGCGACGGACTTCTTCGAGGATGGCGCGCCAGCGCGCCGCGGGAATCGCGGACGCGTCTTTCGCAAGGCCGGCGAGAAAAGCCCGCGGCACGCCCGGCCGGCAGGCATGCCACCAATGATAGAAGGGATCGACCGGCGAGATCGGATCGCGCAACGCCGCGACTTCATCGATCAGTTGGTGATCCTGTTCGAAACCGGGCATCAGCGCGCTTGCCAGGATCACCAGCCCGCCGACCAGTTTCGGATGCCGTGCGGCCAGCGCGATCGACACCATGCCACCGAGCGAATGGCCGACGACGACCGGCCGGTCGAGCCGCAGGCGCCGGATCAGCCCGGCAATGTCGTCGGCGAAATCGGCGACGCCGCAACCCTCGCCCGCCTGCGAGACCCCATGGCCACGCAGGTCCGGCATGATGAGCCGGCGGCCGGGAAGATGCGGCGCCAGCAGCGAGAAGCTGCGGCTGGTGTCGGTGAAGCCGTGCACCAGGACAAGCGGCGGCTCCGAACCGGGGATCTCGACATAGGCAAGGTCGAGACCGCCGATATCGACGGTCCGCTTGCGCCCGGCCCAGGACGCCTGCTCGGCCTCCTGATCCGTCAGTTCCAAGGCTGCCGGCCTCACAGTCCGAGCTTTTCCTTGACCGCGGCAAGACCGGGCTTGCCGTCAAAGGTGGTGACGCCGGCGAGCCACGCATCGAGCCGATCCTTGTGCAGGGTGATCGACTTCAGCGCCCCATCCTCCGGCTTCATGCCGTCATTGATGAGATAGCCCATACCGACATTTTCCATGTCGATGTCGAAGGCAAGGTTCTTCAGGAACTGCGCGACGTTGGGGCATTCCTGCAGGAAACCCTTGCGCACCTGGGTGGTCACGGTGGCGGCGCCGAAATTCGGGCCGAAGAACTTGTCGCCGCCGGTCAGGTACTTGAAGTCGTACATCGTGTTCATCGGGTGCGGCGCCCAACCCTGGAAGACGATGAACTGCTTCTCCTTGATCTCATAGCCGACCTCCGAAAGCATGCCGGCTTCGCTCGATTCGACCACCTGCCAGCCGTCCAGACCAAATTGCGGATCGGCAATGGCATCCATCATGAGCTGATTGGATCCGGGCTCGATGCCGTACATCTTCTTGCCGAACTTGTCGGCGAATTTGTGCAGGTCCGACAGGTCCTTGACGCCGGCGTCCCAGACATAGGTCGGCACGGCGAAGGTGTATTTTGCGCCGACCAGGTTGACGCGCACATTCTCGATCGAACCGTCCTTCTTGTAGGGCTCATAATAGGTGACCATCGCCGGATCCCAGTAGCCGAGGAACAGGTCGAGGTCTTTGTTCTTCATGCCTTCATAGATGACGTTGATGCCAAGCACCTCGCTTTGCGGCTCGTAGCCGAGCGCCTGGAGCAGCACCTTGGCCACAGCCGTGGTGAAGGCGAGATCGTTCCAGCCGGGTTCGGCCATGCGAACCACTTTGCAGCCTTCGGCCTCGGCGGCGCCCGCCGCCTGGGAAGCCAGCATTAGCGCCGCGACACAGACGCCTCTCGCAAGCATGCGCAACATTCCGGTTCTCCTCTTTTCGATCGCTTTTGACCTATTGGTCATTTTATTGTCCCATTGGTCAATGATTGATCTGGGCGGACGAAAATGTCAACGTGGATTCGCCATGCATGGATCGGTACGGTGAAACTCACACGCCTCAGCGACATACGCCGCAAGGAACTGCGGCAGGCGGCCTTCGCGGTGCTGGAGCGCGAAGGCATCGCCGGCGCGACGCTGGAAAAGGTCGCGGCCCGGGCCGGCGCCTCGAAGGGCATCGTGCTGCATTATTTCCGCAACAAGCAGGAGCTCTTCGAGCACGCCATGCGCGAGGCCAACGCCGTGCTCTGTCACGCCGTGGTCGCCCGGCTTCAGCGGGCGCGAACGCCGATGGAACGGCTGGACGCCGTGATCGAAGGCAATTTCGAGGAGCATTTGTTCCTGCCGCCGCTTTGCCACGCGTGGCTGTCGCTCTGCGCCGAGGTGCCGCGCGACGAGAAGCTGGCGCGCATCCAGAAAGTCATCCACGCGCGCATGCGCTCGAACCTCTTATCCGGCCTGCGCGGCCTCGCTTCGCCCGAACTGGCCGAAGAGATCGTGCTCGGCGTCACCGCTTTGATCGACGGACTGTGGCTCAGGCTTGGCCTGCAGCCGGGCAGCGTCACGCGCGAGCAGGCGGTGCGCCAGGTCACGGATTTCGTCGCGGGCCGGCTGGCGCTGCGCCAGCCCGCGCCGGTCGGGCTAGCCTCGGCCGGATAAGGTTCATACCGGCGATAGCTCCCGCGCTTGACTAGCCGCGTTGCGACAGCGCCCTCCTCCAGGAGGGGCGAGATTGACCCTCCCTTCAACCGATTTGCATCTTCCCCGCCCGCAATCTCCGCTTGATGCGGTTTGTGCAACGCGATACGCCCTTGCCCAAATCGACAGACGGAGACTTGCCGTGAGCGCTGAAAAGACCAGAACCGAGACCGATACGTTCGGCCCCATTGAGGTCGCGGCCGACCGCTATTGGGGCGCGCAGGCGCAGCGTTCCCTGGGCAATTTCAAGATCGGCTGGGAGAAGCAGCCGGCTTCGATCGTGCGTGCGCTCGGCATCGTCAAGCGTGCCGCGGCCGAAGTGAACATGGAGATGAAGCGGCTCGACCCGGCCATCGGCGAGGCGATCGTGGAAGCAGCGCAAGAGGTGATCGACGGCAAGCTCGACGAGCACTTTCCGCTGGTCGTCTGGCAGACGGGCTCGGGCACCCAGTCGAACATGAACGCCAATGAGGTGATCTCCAACCGGGCGATCGAGATGCTCGGCGGCGTCATGGGCTCGAAGAAGCCGGTGCATCCGAACGACCACGTCAATATGAGCCAGTCGTCCAACGACACCTATCCGACGGCCATGCACATCGCCTGCGCCGAGCGGGTCGCGCACCACCTGATCCCGGCGCTGCACCATTTGCACAAGGCGCTCGGCGCCAAGGCCCGTGCCTTTAATCACATCATCAAGATCGGCCGCACGCATACACAGGACGCCACGCCGCTGACCCTCGGCCAGGAATTTTCCGGCTATGCCGCGCAGGTCGCCTCTTCGATCAAGCGTATCGAGCTGACGCTGCCCGGCCTGCAGGAACTGGCGCAGGGCGGCACCGCCGTCGGCACAGGGCTCAACGCGCCGGTCGGCTTCGCGGAAAAGGTGGCGGACCGTATCGCCGCCATCACCGGCATCGCCTTCGTTACCGCGCCGAACAAGTTCGAGGCGCTGGCGGCGCATGATTCCATGGTGTTCTCGCATGGTGCCATCAACGCGGCGGCCGCGGCGCTGTTCAAGATCGCCAACGATATCCGCCTGCTCGGTTCCGGGCCGCGCTCGGGCCTCGGCGAGCTCTCGCTGCCGGAAAACGAGCCGGGCTCCTCGATCATGCCGGGCAAGGTCAACCCGACCCAGTGCGAGGCGCTGACGCAGGTCTGCGTGCAGGTGTTCGGCAACAATGCAGCACTTGCCTTCGCCGGCAGCCAGGGCCATTTCGAGCTCAACGTCTATAACCCGCTGATGGCTTACAATTTCCTGCAGTCGGTGCAGCTGCTGGCCGATGCTTCCGTCTCCTTCACCGACAATTGCGTGGTCGGGATCGAGGCGCGCGAGGACAATATCAAGGCCGCGCTCGAGCGCTCGCTGATGCTGGTGACGGCGCTGGCGCCGACCATCGGCTACGACAACGCGGCCAAGATCGCCAAGACCGCGCACAAGAACGGCACGACCTTGCGCGAGGAAGCCTTGGCCACCGGGCTGGTCAGCGAAGCCGATTACGATCGGCTGGTGCGGCCGGAGGACATGACGCATCCCGGGTAGCGACGCGGAGCGAGGCTGTTACAGGCTGCTGCAGCCTCGCGATGTCGTCATTCCAGGGCGAAGCAGCCGCGAAGCGGCGTCGCGAAGACCCTGGAATCCATGCCGTTACCTGAACCGAAGGACGCAGCGGAGCAGATCCTCCACCGCTTGCGGCTACTTTGAGGTCACGGCATGGATCCTCGGGTCTGCGCGCGTCGCTTCGCTCCTTGCTCCGCCCGTGGATGACGACGTCATGAGCGTCTCGGCAAATCTGCGAAGCCAGCGCTCGCAAACTTCGGACCGACGGTCCGTTTTGCGGCAGCAGAATTTACTGGGATAGCCCGATCCCGCGACACGATTTTTGCGCACGACCGTCAATCCCGAAAACATACATTCTGTGAACAATGTGTCGCCACATAGGCGGCTTTGGTGAACAGTCACTGTCGTCTATCTGACGGACTATTCAACCCCGTTCGGAGAACCGCCATGTCCATCAACTCTTCCGTCGCCGGCACCGCGTCCAACAGTTCCACTACGATCCTTCTGGGCCGCATTCTGCTCGCCGTCATCTTCCTGCTTTCCGGCTTCGGCAAGCTCACCGCGATTTCCGATACCGCCGGCTATTTCGGCGCTCTCGGCCTGCCTATGCCAACCGTAACCGCCGTCCTGGTCGGCCTGATCGAGCTGCTCGGCGGCCTTGCCATTCTCGTCGGCTTCCAGACTCGGATCGCCGCATGGGTGCTCGCCATCTTCACGATCGCCACCGGGCTGGTCGCGCACACCGGCTGGGCCGACCAGATGCAAATGATCCAGTTCCTCAAGAACCTCGCCATCACCGGCGGCTTCATCCTGCTCGCCTCTTCGGGGGCCGGCGCTTACTCGATCGACGCCAAGCGCGGCTAATTTCTTCCTCCCAGACTGCCAATGGAAGCGGCGCGGAATTTTCCGCGCCGCTTTTCGTTTTTCCAATTGCAGGCGTAAACTGCATCTGCAGACGGCAAGGAGTTGGCCCGTGGCCCGCAACGCACTGCTTTTGGTCTCGCGGCTACTTCTTGCCGCGCTGTTCGTACCGTCGGGTTTCCAGGCGCTCAGCAATATCGGCGGTACGATCAATTATTTCGCCGGCCTCGGCCTGCCACTGCCGACCTTGGCGGCCTGGGGCACAGGCCTGTTCGAGTTGATCGCCGGGTTGTTGGTTCTCGTTGGTTTCCAAACGCGGATCGTGGCGCTGCTGCTTGCCGCCTTCAGCGTAGTCGCCGGTTTCATCGGCCATTACGGCCAGGGCGCGGGCGACGCCACGCTGTCCTTCATGCACCAGCAGATGCTGATGAAGGACATCGCCATTGCCGGCGGCTTTCTGGCGCTGGCCATGGCCGGCGCCGGCGCATGGTCGGCGGACGGGCGTGGCTTCGGAATCGGCGCCGACGTCAGCTGATCCGTTACTTCACCAAGACGCTCGGCCCGCCCTCTACCGCGAGCACCAGGCGGCGGTTGGTGATACGCGCCAGTTGCGCCAGCCGGCCGGCCGGGCGCTCACCATAGAGGTCGGAAAGCGAGGCCGGCAGCACCAGCGCCAGCGCTCCGTTGCCGCGGCTTTCCCATTTCAGCCTCGGCATCACGCCCGGCATTGCCGCCGTCAGCAGATAGACCACGCGCATCATGGCCGCGAGCGTGCGGGCGCGTTCCAGAAGGCGCGGCGGCGCCAGCGCCTTGATCTCGGGAGCGATGCCGTCGTTGAAGACGCCGTCATGGCGATAGGCGTTGGCCAGAGCCAGATAGGCGCGGCCCGGATGGTCGACGCCGGTGAAGGAGGCATGCGCGATGATGTTGAGCGACTGCCGGCCGCGATATTCCGGATGCGCGCGCCAGCCGATGTCGGCAAGCAGGCAGGCCGCATGGCGGTAGCGCGCCTCATCCTCCGTCTCGTCGATGCCGAACGCCTTGAAGGCCTTGCCGGTCCATTCGACCAGGTCATGGGCGTGATGCACCGAGCGCGAGCGCAATAGCGCCAGTTCCTCGGCGGCCGAGATCAGCGGGTCGGCCTTCTGCTCGGCGGCGTCGAGCAGCGAATAGAGGAAACCCTCGCGCACGCCCTGCGCCGAGACGACGATCTTCGACGGCTGCATGGCCGACATGATCTCCTGCAGCACGACGGCGCCGTAGGGTAAGAGCGAGCGGCGGTTCTTGGAGACGCCCTCGATGCCCCTCACCTTCTCGACCTCGCTGCGGGCGACCTGCTTGAGGAAAGTCTGCGCGCTGTCGGCCGATATCTCGTAGTGATGCATGACGCCGAGCGGGTAGTTGTTCATCTCCATATGCAGCCGGGCAAGGTTTCGCCAGGTGCCGCCGACGGCGTAGAAAACCCTGCCCTGCCCGCCCTTCAGAAGCTTCGCCCGCGCCAGTTCCTGGCGCGCGATCTTCTGCGCCTGAACCAGCGAGTTCCTGGCCATGTCCTGCAGGCGCAGGCCGCCGAGCGGCAACGTTATGCCGTCGCCCATTGTCTCGCCATTGATGTCGATCAGCTCGAGGCTGCCGCCGCCAAGGTCGCCGGCGATGCCATTAGCCGGATGGAAACCGGAAATGACGCCGAGCGCCGAATAGTAGGCCTCCTGGCGCCCGGTGAGCACGCGGATCTCGGTCTTCAGCACCTCCTCGGCGCGGTGGATGAAATCGGGGCCGTTGCCCGCTTCGCGCGCGGCGGCTGTCGCCAGCACATAGATGTGCTCTGCACCCGCCTGGTCCGAGAGCGCGCGGAACCTGCGGAATTCCTCCATCGAGCGCGTCACCGCCTCGGGATCGAGCTTGCCCGTCGAAACGATGCCGCGGCCTAGGCCCGCCAGCATCTTCTCGTTGAACAGAAGCGTGGGCGAGCGCGCCAGCCCCTCATAGACGACAAGGCGGATCGAGTTCGATCCGATGTCGATGATCGACAGCGGCCGCCGGTCCTGAAGCCGGCCCTGGGAAACTGCAATCACGCGGCGCTGTTCTTCTTGCGGCGCTTGAACTGGGCAATGCGCTTGGGCGCATGCGATTTCAGCGCGTCGCCCCGCCCGGAGAGGCTCGGATTGGTCATGAAATATTCCTGCGCGTTGAACGGCTCCTCGCCCTCCTCCAGCACAGCGCGCCGGGAGGTGCCGTCAGCCAATACGTCGAAACTTTGCTGGTTGTCCATGATGTTGCCCAGCATGATCTGGCCAAGCACCTGTTCATGCACAGTTGGATTGGTGATCGGCACCAAGGTCTCGACGCGGCGGTCGAGATTGCGCGGCATCATGTCGGCCGACGAGATGTAGACGACCGCCTCGTCGGACGGCAGGCCGTGGCCGTTGCCGAAGCAGAAGATGCGGCTGTGCTCGAGGAAGCGGCCGACGATCGATTTCACCCTGATATTCTCGGAAAGACCCGGCACCTGCGGCCGCAGACAACAGATGCCGCGCACAACAAGGTCGACCTCGACGCCGGCGCGGCTGGCGTCGTAAAGCGCGTCGATGATGGTCGGATCGACCAGCGCATTCATCTTCATCCAGATGCGCGCCGGTCGGCCGTCGCGGGCATGGACGATCTCGTCCGAGATGTGTTTCAGGATGCGCTTGCGCAGCGTGAAGGGCGATACGGCAAGGCGCATCTCCTCGGCGGGCTCGGCATAGCCGGTGATGAAATTGAAGAGCTGCGCGACATCGCGCGCGATCGTCGGGTCAGTGGTGAAGAAGGACAGGTCGGTGTAGATACGGGCGGTAACCGGGTGGTAGTTGCCGGTGCCGAGATGCACGTAGTTGCGCAGCCGGCCATCCTCGCGGCGCACGATCAAGGACATCTTGGCGTGGGTCTTCAGCTCCAGGAAGCCGAACACGACCTGCACGCCGGCGCGCTCGAGGTCGCGCGCCCAGCGGATGTTGGCTTCCTCGTCGAAGCGCGCCTTGAGCTCGACAAGTGCCGTGACCGACTTGCCGGCCTCGGCGGCGTCGATCAGCGCGCGCACGATCGGGCTGTCGTTAGAGGTGCGGTAGAGCGTCTGCTTGATCGCCACCACTTCCGGGTCGGCGGCGGCCTGGCGCAGGAACTGCACCACCACGTCGAAGGACTCGTAGGGGTGATGGACGACGATGTCCTTCTCGCGGATTGCGGCGAAGCAGTCGCCGCCATGTTCGCGGATGCGCTCGGGAAAGCGCGGATTGTAGGGCGTGAATTTGAGGTCGTCGCGCGGGATGGCGACAATCTCGGATATCTGGTTGAGCGCCAGCGGACCGGTGAGCACGCTGATGCGGCTCGACGATACGCCGAGCTCGCCGGCGACGAAGTCCCGCAACGCGGCCGGCATCAGCGTGTCGAATTCGATGCGGATCACCGAGCCGCGGCGGCGCCGCTTCAGCGCCGTTTCGAACAGGCGCACCAGGTCTTCCGACTCTTCCTCGACCTCGATGTCGCTGTCGCGGATGATGCGGAACGTACCGGAGCCCTTGACCTCGTAGCCGGGGAAAAGCTTGCCGATATAGATGCCGACCACTTCCTCCAGCGGAATGAAGCGGACATGGTTCTTGCGGTCGGGCAGGCGGATGAAACGCCTGAGCGCCACCGGCAGGCGCAGCAGCGCGCTCATCTCCTCGCCATTCTTGCGATGGCGCAATTGCAGGGCGATGGAAAAGCCGAGATTGGGGATGAACGGAAACGGATGCGCCGGGTCGATCGACAGCGGCGTCAGCACCGGGAAAACCTGTTCCTGGAAATGCTCCTCCAGCCAGGCTTTCTCATCCTTGGTCAGCGCGTCGCGGGTGATGCTCTCGATGCCTTCCTTGTTGAGCAGCGTCATCAGCGCCGAGAGGCTCTTCTGCTGGTCCTCCTGCAGGCGCTCGACCTCGCGCAGCAACTGCTCGAGTTGCTGTTCGGGCGTGCGGCCGTCCGGGCTCTTCAGCGCGATGCCCTCGCGGACCTGGCCGGCAAGGCCGGCGACGCGGACCATGAAGAACTCGTCGAGATTGGCGGCAGAAATCGACAGGAAGCGGACGCGTTCGAGCAGCGGATGATGCTCGTTCAGCGATTCCTCCAGCACGCGGCGGTTGAATTGCAGCCAGGAGAATTCGCGGTTGACGAAACGATCGGGATTGCCGCCGTCGGGGCTTGCCGCCTCGACGGTGATAAACTCGCTCTGCACCGGCTTCAGTTCGTTCATAGTTTCCTGCTCTTGCCCGCAACCGTCCCCAGGGGGCGTCGCATATTGCCGTTCAATGACGCTCTAGCATTTCTTTATGACGCATGATCGTCACGGAATCGCTCCGACACCGCCCTATGCGCTTAACCGGCTCAACTTATCCTCTGCCAGCCTTTTGCGACAGTTTGATTTCATCGATCTTGCAAACTGGCCTGTTATGCTCCAGATGCAAACTGGTCACACCCACTGGCCGAACCCAATTGGAGACGACGATGGCAGGCGGCAGCATTCCCCATTTCCAGAACGACGCGGGCCATCCCGTCATCGAGATCGGCGTCAAGGAATTCATGTGCACCGGCGCCAACCCGCCTTTCGACCATCCGCATGTGTTCCTCGACATGGGCGACGACAATGAAAAGGTCTGCCCCTACTGCTCGACGCTCTACCGCTATTCACCGTCGCTGAAGGCGACGGAAACCCAGCCGGCCGGCTGCCTCTATGTCGACCAGGCCGCCTGATCGTCCCGATCGACCATGACTGAAATAAGGTCCCGGCAGATCGTCATCGCCGGGGCTGGCATTGCCGGGCTGACGGCGGCGCTTGCCTTTGCCGAGCGTGGCTTCCCGGTAACACTGTTCGAGCAGGCCAGGCAACTCGAAGCGGCCGGCGCCGGCCTCCAGCTTTCCCCCAACGCGACCCGCATCCTGCGGCGGCTTGGCGTGCTCGATCGCCTGCTGGCCAACGCGATCCGGCCGCGAGCGGTGGTGCTGAAGGACGCAAGAAGCCTGCGAGAGCTGGCGCGCGTACCGCTTGGGGAAGCCGCGGAAAAGCGCTGGGGGGCGCCCTATCTCGTGGCGCACCGCGCCGACCTGCAGGCGGCGCTCATGGCGGCAGTGGCGGAACGGCCCGGTATCGCGCTTGTCACCGGCGCGCGCATTACCGGCATTGCCGTCGACCCGCAAAGCGTTACCGCGACGGTCGAATTCGACGGCAAGGCGACGGATGTCGCATGCGGCCTGCTGGTTGCAGCCGACGGCGTCTGGTCGTCGGTTCGCGCCCAGCTTGCCCGGACGGCCGGCTTTGCGGCAAGCCGTTTTTCGGGCGAGCTCGCCTGGCGCGCGACGGTCCCGGCGGAAAGCGCCGCCGGCAGTGCTTTTGCCGAGATCGGAGCCACCGACAGCGTCACCACCTTCCTGCATCCCGGCTTCCACATGGTCGCCTATCCGGTGAGCAAGGGCAACGCCTTCAATCTTGCCGCCTTCACCAGGGGCGAGCGCATCGCCGAAGGCTGGTCCGGCCATGCGGACCCTGCGATTCTTTCGGCTGCCATGCGAGGCACGGCGGCAGCGCTGGCGGAGCTGGCGGCGCTTGCCGGGCCGTGGACAGCCTTCCCCATCCACACGGTCGCGCAGCGGCGCTGGACCATGACGGAGGGCATCGCGCTGATCGGTGACGCCGCGCACGCCATGACGCCCTTCGCGGCGCAAGGCGCGGCCATGGGGATCGAGGACGCCGCTATGCTCGCCAATCTCGTTGCCGACTCCCCCGGCGATCCAGCTCGAGGCCTTGCCATCTGGGAAAATCTCAGACGCCCGCGCGTCGAGAAGGTGCTGAAACGCGGCGCTCTCAATCGGCTGGCCTGGCACGCCTGGGGACCGGTGGCGATCGCGCGCAATCTGGTGCTGGCGACGCGGCCGCCGGAAAAGCTCGCGGCGGACCTGGACTGGCTCTACGGGTGGGAGGAGCGGAAGGTTGTGCGGCGGTAGGCTGGATTGTGCGGAAAACAAGATAGGCTGGCGGGACAGCGCCCCCCTCTGTCCTGCCGGACATCTCCCCCACTTGGGGGGAGATTGGCAGCTTTGGCGCTGGCGCTCATCCTGCAACGTCGGAGATTTGGCGAAAGCCGGCGCGACATCCGATCTCCCCCCTTGTGGGGGAGATGTCCGGCAGGACAGAGGGGGGCGCGAAGGAATGAGACGCTCGCCAATCGGCGCTAATTATAAAGTGTAAGCGACCACCCCAGCGATACCGGCAGCGGGTTCCACCAACCTGTCCGGATGCCGGCAGTGCGCAGTGCCGCCGCCGTCCAGGTGTTGCAGCCGACCAGCGCGTTGAACTGGCCGTTGGCTTCGTAAAAACGGTCGTAGCTCGAGTAGCCGGCATTGTCGATGGCGACCGGGCCGTTTGGGCCGCTCCGAAAGCTCGAGGCGATATAGTCGAGCAGCGCTGAAAAATGCGCCTCGTCGATATCGAAGATTGCGACATCCGGGTGCGGTTCCTTGATCGCCCCCGCAGCATCGACATGCATCACCGAGGCGTCCAGCGTCAGCGCCTTCAGCACCGGCACCGCTTTGAGTTCCAACCAGGTCGGCGTCTCCAGATAGAAGGCGCGGCCGCCCCAGCCGAAGACGATGTAGCGCGCCTCCGGAGCCTCGATCGGCAGGCCGGCATCGGCCAGGAAGGCAAAGCGTTGGCGCACGTCATCATCGACCGGTATCGCAATGTCGGTGTGAATCGGATTCCTCAACACCAATATACGCCGCGTCCCCTCGCCTTCGGCCCGTGCCGCCGGCCAGAGCGGACGCGGTACCAGCGCGCCGAGCGCGGCGGCAAGCACCGCCGCTCCCAACAGCATCACCATATATCGCAGGACTCGTCTCATCGGGTGCGGTGGTTCCGTCTTGTCTGCGTCAACTCCAGGAAAACCTGGACGATCAGGCTAGACGATTTCGGAGCGTCAACCAAAAATGAGCCGGTCCTTGTCCGATCGCCCGAATGCAAAAAAAGCCCGGCTGTTTCCAGCCGGGCTCCCGAAAATTTAGCGTCGCGCCCGCTCAGTGCAGGATCTGCGACAGGAAAAGCTTTGTGCGTTCATGGCGCGGATGGTCGAAGAATTCGGCCGGCGTGTTCTGCTCGACGATCTGGCCCTGATCCATGAAGATCACGCGGTTGGCGACCTTGCGGGCAAAGCCCATCTCGTGGGTGACGCACAGCATGGTCATGCCCTCTTCCGCCAGCCCCACCATCGTCTCCAGCACTTCCTTGATCATTTCCGGATCGAGCGCCGAGGTCGGCTCGTCGAAGAGCATGATGCGCGGGTTCATGCACAGCGAGCGTGCGATCGCCACACGCTGCTGCTGACCGCCGGAGAGCTGGCCCGGATATTTGTTGGCCTGCTCGGGGATCTTGACGCGCGTGAGAAAATGCATGGCGATCTCCTCGGCCTGCTTCTTCGGCATCTTGCGCACCCAGATCGGCGCCAGCGTGCAGTTCTCCAGGATGGTCAGATGCGGGAACAGGTTGAAATGCTGGAACACCATGCCGACCTCGCGGCGCACCTCGTCGATCTTCTTCAGATCGTTGGTGAGTTCCTTGCCGTCGACGATGATCTTGCCTTTCTGGTGCTCTTCCAGCCGGTTGATGCAGCGGATCATGGTCGACTTGCCGGACCCGGACGGACCGCAGATGACGATACGCTCGCCGCGCATCACCTTGAGGTTGATGTCCTTCAGCACATGGAACTCGCCATACCATTTGTGCATGCCGACGATGTCAATGGCGACATCGGTGGTGGAGATGTGCATCTTGGCGGCGTTGACCTTGATTTCTTCCGCGCTGACGGCGTTTTCGGTGGCCATAACCTGTTCCCTTTTTTATCGTTTATAACCGGTGTCGAGCCGGCGTTCGGTGTACATTGAATAGCGCGACATGCCGAAGCAGAACAGCCAGAAAACGAAGGCGGCAAAGATCAGGCCGGACCTCGCGGTCTGCGGGGTCGCCCAGTTTGCATCGGCGAAATTCTGCTTCACCACGCCGAGCAGGTCGAACATCGAGATGATCAGGACCAGGCTGGTGTCCTTGAACATGCCGATGAAGGTGTTGACGATGCCCGGAATGACCAGCTTCAGCGCCTGCGGCAGCACGATCAGGCTCATCTTCTGCCAGTAGCCGAGGCCGAGCGAATCGGCCCCCTCATACTGGCCCTTCGGGATCGCCTGCAAGCCGCCGCGAATCACTTCGGCCATATAGGCGGCGGCAAACAGCGACACACCGATCAACGCACGCAGATACTTGTCGAAGGTAACGCCCGCGGGCAGGAACAGCGGCAGCATGACGCTGGCGAAGAACAGCACGGTGATCAACGGAATGCCGCGCACCGTCTCGATGAAGACGATACAAAGCCATTTGATGATCGGCATCTTCGAACGGCGCCCGAGCGCCAGCACGATGCCCAAAGGCAGCGACACCGCAATGCCGACGAAGGAGAGGCTGAGCGTCACGAGAAGCCCGCCCCAGCGCGAGGTCTCGACAACCGGCAGGCCGAACACGCCGCCAAGCAGCAGGAAGAAGGCGACGATCGGCAGCGCTACGAACAGCAGCATCGCATTCAATCCCTTGCGCGGCACGCGCGGGATCAGCATCGGCACCAACAGCGCCACGAACAGGATGGCGACCAGGATCGGCCGCCAGCGCTCCTCGATCGGATAGGTGCCGAACATGAACTGGCCGAACTTGGCGTTTACGAAAGCCCAGCAGGCACCGGTCCAGCCGTCCGGCTGGATGCCGCCTTGCGTGACGGTAGTGCAGACGGTGCGATCCGGCCCGGTCCACTGGGCATTAAGGAAGGCCCAGCTGATGACCTGCGGCAGGATCCAAAGCACGATGGCGATGCCGAGGATTGTGAGGACGATGTCGCCGACCGAACCGATCAGGTTCTTGCGCACCCAGGCATAGGCGCCGCGTTCGGTAGGCGGCGCCGGCTGGGCAAGCGCCATCTCGGTGCGCACCCAGGACATGTCATGTTCCTGCATGGCCCTACCTCTCTACCAGCGCCATTCTGGCATTGACGATATTCATGACAAAGGACGTCACCAGGCTCAGCACCAGATAGGCGATCATCATTATGAACACGCCCTCCACCGCCTGCCCGGTCTGGTTGAGCACCGTGCCGGCGGTCGCGGTAAGGTCCGGATAGCCAATGGCGATCGCCAGCGAGGAGTTCTTGGTCAGGTTGAGATATTGGCTGGTGAGCGGCGGGATGACTATGCGCATCGCCTGCGGGATGACCACCAGCCGCAGGATCGGACCGGAGCGGAGGCCGAGCGCCGCCGCTGCTTCGCTTTGCCCTTTGTTGACGCCCCTGATGCCGGCGCGCACGATCTCGGCGATGAAGGCCGCCGTGTAGAAGGAGAGCGCCAGCAAGAGCGACAGGAATTCCGGCTTGACCCAGAAGCCGCCGGTCAGGTTGAAGGTCGACTGCTTCGGAAAATCGAAGGTGAGCGGCATGCCGCCGAGCAGGAAGGCCAGCACCGGCAAGCCGACGATAAGCGCAACCGACGTCCAGAAGACCGGAAACTGCTGGCCTGTCGCCTTCTGCCGTTGTCGCGCTCTGTGGGAGACGAACCAGGCCATTGCAATGGCGAGCAGCAGTGCGACGCCTATCAGCCAGGAGCCATCGCCCCAAACGGCGCGCGGAAAATAGAAGCCGCGCTGGTTGAGGAACGAGCCGAAAGGCAGGTGGATGCTCTCGCGCGGCGGCGGCAGCACGGCCAGCACGCCGGAATACCAAAAGAAGATGACCAGCAGCGGCGGGATGTTGCGGAAGATCTCGACATAGACCGTGCAGATCTTCCGGATCAGCCAGTTCTGCGACAGGCGGCCGATGCCGATGGCGAAGCCCACGATGGTCGCAAGCACGATGCCGGCGGCGGCGACGATGATCGTGTTGAGCAAACCGACGACCAGCGCGCGGAAATAGGTCGAGTCGGACGTATAGGCGATCGGCGTGTCGGAAATGTCGAAGCCGGCCCTGCTCCTGAGAAAACCGAAGCCCGACGCGATGTGCAGACGCTGGAGGTTTTCGATGACGTTGTGGACGATCCACCAGATCGAACTGAACAGCAGGATCACAACCAGCGTCTGAAAGAACAGGCTACGTATTCTCGGGTCATTGATGAAGGAGCCGCGACTCGGCTCCTCGCGAAGGATTTCCTGCGAAGCCATGGACCGTCCTCTGGAAAGAGAAACCGGGAGACAGACGACCTGCCTCCCGGATCACGTTTCAATCAGCGGATCGGCGGACCGTATTGCAGGCCGCCCTTGGTCCACAGCGCGTTGATGCCGCGCGCGATCTTGAGCGGGCTGCCCGAGCCGACATTGCGCTCAAACATTTCGCCGTAGTTGCCGACAGCCTTGACGATGTTGACGACAAAGTCGTTGGAGAGGCCGAGATCGGCACCATACTTGCCGTCCGGTTCAGTGCCGAGAAGGCGCTGGATGTTCGGGTCGGTCGACGTCTTCATCTCATCGACATTGGCCTGCGTGATGCCGGCTTCCTCGGCGTTGAGCAGCGCGAAATATGTCCAGCGCGCGATATGCGCCCACTGGTCGTCGCCCTGGCGCACGGCCGGGCCGAGCGGCTCCTTGGAGATGATCTCGGGCAGCACGACATGGTCGGCCGGCGAGGAGAGCGTCAGACGGATACCATAAAGGCCGGACTGGTCTGTGGTGTAAGCATCGCAGCGGCCGGCGTCATAGGCGGCGTTGACCTCTTCAAGCTTCTCGAACACGACGGGGTTGTACTCCATCTTGTTCTTCTTGAAGTAGTCGGCGAGGTTAAGCTCGGTGGTGGTGCCGCTCTGCACGCACACGGCGGCGCCCGAAAGCTGCAGCGCGGAGTTCACGCCGGGCAGCTTCTTGGCGTTGATCATGAAGCCCTGGCCGTCATAGTAGGTGATGCCGACAAAATCGAGGCCGAGCGCGCTGTCGCGGTTGCTGGTCCAGGTGGTGTTGCGCGACAGGATGTCGATCTCGCCCGACTGCAAGGCGGTGAAACGCTCCTTGGCGCTGAGCGGCGTGAACTTGACTTTGGAGCCGTCACCGAAGACAGCGGCGGCAACGGCGCGACAGAAGTCCGCGTCGATACCCTTCCAGTCGCCCTTGTCGTCCGGTGCCGAGAAGCCGGCGAGGCCGGTCGAGACGCCGCACTGGATAAAGCCCTTCTGCTTCACGGTATCGAGCGTGCCGGCCGAAGCGGCAGACGCCATGAACCCGAACGCGGCGACGCCAAGAATGCCGATTGCAATGTGTTTCATGACCCACAGACCCTTTTCTGTTACAGGCGCCCCTATCGCCAGGCGACGCTTGATCTTTTTTCGTTTGTGAATGCAGCTCCCACTCCAAGGCCCACTCCCGGGACCCGCATCGGTTGCGATGCGCTGCCTCCCATTCACGAAACGCATCGAAGGCGATTATTCCTGTGAGGTCAAGGGAAATGACCGATTCCAGGGAGGTTTGAAAAGCAATTGGCGCAAATGCCTGAATTGCGGACAAGAGCACATGAAACCGGCAGGCGATGCGAACAAATCAGCCAAGTCGCGCCGTCGCGAATCCGTGGTCTGGCGGCAGAATCCGCTGCGGCAATGGCGGTGCTTTACTGGGCTTGCGCGCATTTGGATTGGCCCAGCGGAAGACCGGCTTTTGGCGGGCGCGGCGCGGTTGCGCCGGCTTTGCCGCCGCTTTATGGCTGGTTCCTGACATCATTCGACAGGCGATGAACCATGGCTAGAGACGGCATCGAGATGGGCATCAATACGCTGCTTGCCCATTCCGGCAACAACCCGCGCGACTATTTCGGCTTCGTCAACCCGCCGGTCGTGCATGCCTCGACAGTGCTTTATCCCGACGCTGCTTCGATGGCCGGGCGCAGCCAGAAATACACTTACGGCACGCGCGGCACCCCGACGATGGACGCGCTGACGCTCGCCGTCGATGCGCTGGAAGGCTCGGCCGGCACGATCGCGGTGCCTTCCGGGCTGGCGGCGGTGACGGTGCCGCTGCTCACTTTCCTTGCCGCGGGCGACCACTTGTTGATCGTCGACAGCGTCTACCACCCGACGCGCCACTTCGCCGACACGATGCTGAAGCGGCTCGGCGTCGAGATCGAATATTACGAGCCGCGCATCGGCGCCGGCATCGCTTCGCTCATCAAGCCAAACACAAAGGTGGTGTTCACCGAATCGCCGGCATCGAACACCTATGAGGTGCAGGACATCCCGGCGATCTCCGAGGCGGCACATGCGGCGAACGCCATCGTGATGATGGACAACACCTGGGCGACGCCGCTCTATTTCAAGCCGCTCGACCATGGCGTCGACATCTCCATCCACGCAGCGACGAAATATCCGGGCGGCCATTCCGACGTGCTGCTCGGCCTGGTTTCGGCCAACGACGCCTGCTGGACAAAACTTTATGATGGGTTTTGCGCGTTGGGCTGCTGTTCCGGTCCCGACGATATCTACCAGGTGCTGCGCGGCCTGCGCACGATGGGCGTGCGGCTCGAGCATCACCGCAAGAGCGCGCTCGACATCGCGCGCTGGCTGGAGGAGCAGCCTGGCATCGGGCAGGTGCTGCATCCGGCGCTGGAAAGCCATCCCGACCATGCGCTCTGGAAGCGCGATTTCTGCGGCTCGAGCGGAGTCTTCTCGATCGTGCTCAACGGCGGCGGCCAGAAGGCCCAACACGCCTTTCTCGATGCGCTCAAGATCTTCGGCCTCGGTTATTCCTGGGGCGGCTATGAAAGCCTTGCCGTTCCGGTCTTCCTCGGCGACCGCTTGCTTGCCAAAGGCTCATATGCCGGCTCGCTGATCCGCCTGCAGATCGGGCTCGAGGATGTCGAAGATCTCAAGGCCGACATTCTGCGCGGGCTCGCGGCGGCCGCCGCAGCCGGATGACAGGCTGATCGGCACGGAATCCGCACCGGCGGCAGACAAGCCCCGGTCGAAGCGGTAGCATGGTCCGTGCAACTAGCTCGGGAACCTTTTGTCGGCAGGCGCATCCAACCGTGGATGCAACATCTGTCGGGAGATCGGGCGCGATGATAAAGCCCGCCATCGAAACTGCCGAGGTCGGTACGGCCGAAGCCGGCGACATGGCATTGGTTCGCCGGGCGCTTGCGCGCGATCCGAATGCGTTCCGTGCCATTATCAAGACGTACAACCAGCGACTCTACCGCATCGCGCGCGGCGTGGTGCGCAATGACGCGGAGGCCGAGGACATCGTGCAGGAGGCCTATTTGCGCGCCTTCGCCAGTCTCAGCAGCTTTCGCGGCGAGGCTTCGCTCTCCACCTGGCTGTCGCGCATTGTCATCAACGAAGCGCTCGGCCGGCTGCGCAAGCGCAAGCGCGTCGCGGCGATGGATGAGAACCCGGAGGCGCAGATCATCCGGTTTCCCTTGAATCCAACCGACTTGAACCCAGGCGACGATCCGGAGCGGACGATGGCGCAGCGGCAGATTCTGAGGCTTGTCGAACGAGCGACCGACAGCCTTCCCGATGTCTATCGCACCGTCTTCGTCGCCCGCGTCATCGAGGGCCTGAGCATCGAGGAAACCGCCGATTTTCTCGGCGTGAGGCCCGAGACGGTGAAGACCAGGCTGCACCGGGCGCGAATGCTGCTGCGAAAGGCACTGGACGACGAGATCGGTCCGGTGCTGCTCGACGCCTTCCCCTTTGCAGGCCGGCGTTGCGAGCGGCTGACGCAGGCGGTGATGAAGAGGCTGGATTTCGAAGGCTAACTTTCCCGGGAACGTTTCGACGCGTTCGGCATCCAATCTACCGTCAACCTCAAATGAAGCCCGAGGCCAGCGCCGCCGGGCGAAGGAGATGCCATGTTCATGCGATCAACCGCCGCCCTCGCCGCCCTTTTCTTCGTGAGCACGGCGCCGCTGGCGCTAGGCGCCGAAAAGCCCACCGACCCGCAGATCGCCCACATTGCCTATACGGCCGGCACGCTCGACATCGAAGCGGCCAAGCTGGCGATCAAGAAGTCCAAGAACAAGGAGGTCGTCGACTTCGCCAAAGACATGGAGCGCGACCATGAGGCGGTGAACAAGCAGGCGCTCGACCTCGTGAAGAAGCTGAAGGTCACGCCCGAGGACAACGACACCAGCAAGGCCCTGACCAAGGCTGCGAAGGAAGAACGCGCCAAGCTGGCGAAGCTGAAAGGGGCTGCCTTTGACAAGGCCTATATCGAGAACGAGGTGGCCTATCATAAGCAGGTCAACGGCGCGCTCGAAACCTTGCTCATCCCCTCGGCCAGCAATGCTGAGCTGAAGAGCCTGCTGGAGACCGGCCTCAAGGTTTTCCAGGGACATCAGCAGCATGCCGAACACGTTGCCGGCATGTTGAAATGAGGCTGCTATTGCTTTGTTTTGAGGCAATTCCTGACGGAAGGCTACGGCGAAGTCGCCGCGCCCAACCGTTTCACACTTTTCCAGGAATTGCTCTGGTCACCCTGGCGCTGGCCCTCATCGCATCGCCGGCGTTCGCGGCGACGATCGAGATAACGATCGACAAGCTGGTCTTCTCGCCCGCAAACATTCAGGCCAAGGTCGGCGATACGATCGAGTGGACGAACAACGACGTGATCGCCCACACCGCGACGGTGAAAGGCGGCTGGGACGTGATGATCCCGGCAAAGTCGAAGGGCAAGGTTACGCTGAAGGCGGCGGGGACAGTGGACTATTTCTGCCGCTTCCATCCCAACATGAAGGGCCATGTCGAGGTGGCGCCCTAGCTATCCGAGAGCGAGGCGCGCGCAGCGCCTCGCTTGACCTTGCAGCAATCCTCCCATGCCGAAAGCAGCCTCAGCGCCGCGCGCCGCATTCGCACACTTTCGCCGAGGCCAGGACATCCGGGCGAATTGCCGAACCGACTCTGCAAACCGTCGTAAAAGCTTGGCGCGATTGAGAAAGCCGAGGCCGCTGGCGGCGCGTCCTGCGCGGATCGCTGTGCAATAATATTCTCTTCAGCGGCGAATCTGCGGATTGGGTTGGCTTTCAAATCCGCGGCTTCAGCGGCATTGCGGGCAACGCAATTCCACCTCTTCGATCCAGGGCCTGCCATGGCGTTTCGCCTTTTCGTTCCGATCCTTGCTGGCGCGACGCTTCGCGAACGGCTGCTTGCCTGCCTCGGCGCTACCATCGGTATCGCGCTCACCGGCATGATTAGCGGGCTCGCCATGGGTAGCGGCCCGCTTGTGGCGATGCTGGTGGCGCCAATGGGCGCTTCGGCGGTGCTGCTCTTTGCCGTTCCCTCGAGCCCGCTGGCGCAGCCCTGGTCGATCATCGGCGGCAACACGATTTCGGCGCTGGTTGGCGTGACGGTGGCGCATTTTGTGCATGACACGGTGATCGCCTCCGGCCTAGCGGTGGCGCTGGCGATCGCCGCCATGTCGTTCACGCGCTCATTGCATCCGCCGGGCGGCGCAGCGGCGCTTACCGGCGTGCTCGGCGGGCCTGCCGTAGCCGCCGCGGGCTTCCTGTTTCCCTTCGTGCCGGTAGCACTCAACTCGACCATCCTGGTTGCGCTCGGCTTCCTTTTCCATAAGCTGTCGCGGCGCAACTATCCCCATGTGCACGTGCCCGCCGCCCGCGGCCACGGCACCGCCGACCGGCCGCCGGCCGAGCGCGTCGGCTTCCGGCCCGAGGATGTCGACGCCGCCCTCTCGGCGCTCGACGAGACCTTCGATATCGACCGTGACGACCTGGAGCGCCTGCTGCGCCAAGTCGAGTTGCAGGCCATGGTGCGCTCGCAGCGTACGCTGCTTTGCAAAGACATCATGTCGCGCGATGTGATCTCCGTGGCGGAAACGGCCTCGGCCGACGACGCGCGCAAACAGCTGATCGACCACAACATCCGCACCTTGCCGGTGATCGACGCGGACGGACGGCTCTCCGGCGCGGTCGGTCTGCGCGAGCTGACGAGGGCGACCGACACGGTCAAAGGGGTGATGTCTAAGGCCGGCGCCGCCTCTCCCGACACGCCGGCGATGAGCCTGCTACCGGTGCTGACCGACGGGCGAAGCCATGCGGTGGTGATCGTCGATGCCGAGCGGCGCATCCTCGGCCTGATCACCCAGACCGACCTGCTTGCAGCCGCCGCGCGCCTGCAGCAGACAGACAAGGCGCCGTTGAAAGCGGTGGCCTAGGCAAGGCCCTCATCCCGGCAGGCCGGCTGCCAGGTCGAGGCGCTGCCGCCGGTCATCTCGCCGCGGCGCTCTCAATCTGGCGGTCCGAAGGGACAGCGTCTTCAGGCCCAGGCCAGCCAGGCGGTGCCGGCAAGAAGCGTCACCAGCGTCAGCGGCAGGCCGACCTTGAAGAATGCGGAGAAGGAAAGCTCCTTGCCGGCAGCTTTTGCCTGTTCGGCGACGATCAGATTGGCAACCGAGCCGAGCAGCGTGAAATTGCCGGCAAGCGTCGAGCTCATCGCCACGACCAGCCAGGCGCGCCCCGGGTTTTCCAGCCCAGGAACGAAGGGCCGGAGCGCCAGCACCGCCGGCACATTGCTCATGATGTTGGAAAGCACCGCGGTGAAGCCGGAGAGCCGCCAGACATCGTCTAGTCCGATGTTCTTGGCCCAGGCGATCATGTCGGGCGTGAGCAAAGTGCGCTCGGCACCCGCCACCACCACGAACAAGCCGGCGAACATGAAGAGCAGCGGTCCGTCGATCTCGCGGTAAATGCGCCGCGGCTTGATTGCCCGCGTGACCAGCAGGAAGGCGCCGGCAACGAGCGCCGCCTTCGCGACGGGAACGCCGGCGAAGAAGGCGAGCGCCAGCAACACGCACACGATGGTGGCCTTCAGCACCTGCCCGGGCAGCATGCGGCCGCGATAGACTTCCGGGCTGAGTTCGGCAGGGCGGGAGAATTCGGCACGGTAGACGATGCGTACGATGACGATGACGCAGAGCAGGCCGAACAGCGCCACCGGCGCGAGCGCCAGCGTGAAAGCCGGATAGGAAATACCGGACAGCGCACCGATCACCATGTTCTGCGGGTTGCCTGTGATGGTGGCGACGCTGCCGCAGTTCGAGGCCGTGCAGGTAGCGATGAGGTAGGGCACCGGGTTGCGGTTGATGACTCGTGTGACGTGCACGACGATCGGCGCCATCACCAGGCAGATCGCATCGTTGACCAGGAAGGCCGAGAGCGCGCCGGTCAGCAGCGTCACCATCACCAAAAGCATGAAGGGCGCGTGGGCATGCTCGATGGCAAAGCCGCCGAGCGCCCGAAACGCGCCCGAGACCTTCAGATGCGCCACGACGATCATCATGCCGAGCAGCAACGTGATGGTGTCGAAATTGATGGCTCTGTAGGCATCTTCGATGCCGATCGCGCCGATGGCGATCATGGCGGCGCCGCCCAGCAGCGCGATGCCGGCGCGGTCGAGCCGCAGGCCCGGAATGCGGCCGACGGCGACGCCGGCATAGGTGAGCACGAGGATGAAAAGCGCGCCCGCGCCGGTCCATGTCATTGCAAGAAGGTTCCCGTTGCCTGCCCTGTCCCGCCGGAATCGATCGACGCACCGGGCGGCACCACATTTAGCAAGGCCAGCGCAAAGGGAAAGCGCGCAAGCGCGTGAAAGCTTATGTCGCTTTCATGCCTTTCACATTCATAAACGCTAATGTAAAGAATGGTGAATTAACATATGTGACCGATAATCCAGGCGTTGGGGACTAAACGGATGAACACGGTCGTTGAAGCGGAACATAGCGTCCCGTCACGGGAGGAACTGATGCGTCCGCAGGAATGCCCCCGCTGTCACGGGGCCAAGAAGGTTTTTGTTTGCGCGCGCTGGCTGAGCTCGAACGGCCATTGCTGCCCAGGGGGCACGCATCGGCTGAATTGTCCGGGACACAGTATCGCCTGCCTCGAATGCAGTGTGCGCGAGAGCTAGCGGGATTCGCGGATCTGCCGCCGGTCGACCGCAACACCGCCGAATCCTGTTCTATGGCAGCAATGATCATCTGACTGCGATGCGCCCTGCGATGGCAAACACTTCCGCTCCTTGCCGTCGTCGCGCTGATCGTCACCTTACGCGCCAACTTCGCCGAAACGCAGATCGGGAACCGCAACGCCAGTCGCGAAGCAATTGGCCGGCGGCGAAGCTGAGGGACGCGCTGGCGACGCCCTGAGGCCCGGTCGCGCCGTGGGCCGTCAGATGCGGCCGAGCAACACCAGGATGATCACGATGACCAGGACGAGTCCGAGGCCGCCGCCGCCATAATAGCCGGTGCCGTAGAAAGGCCCTCCGCCTAAGCCGCTGAAGCCGCCAAGCAGGGCAAGAATGAGAATGATGATGAGAATCGTGCCGAGGCCCATGGTTTCTTCCTCTCTGACAGTGCGATCCCGCGCATTGCTATCGAGGAAGTGAACTCGCAAGCCGCGCGCATGTTCCGCCGACGTCGAAGCCAGCTTCTGTTTTCGCACGACACGATCGGCGGCTCGATCCGCTTGGAACCATTTCGCAGCCGGCAACGTTGGAGCCTGCCCATCCGGGCAATCTTGGTAAGGAGGCAGGCATATGGGCGCATCGATCCTTATCGGCATATTGATCACCTTCCTGGTGGTGATCCTGGTGCTCTACCTCGTGCAACGCCTGCCGCTAGATGCCCGCGCGCGGCAGATCGCGCAGATCATCGTCATCATCATCGGAATCGTTTCGCTGCTCAAATATCTTGCGGTATTCTAGCCGCGATCCATATTCGACAGCCGGAAACTTCAAAAGCCCGGCGTCCCCATGAGAACCCTGTCGATCGCACTTGGCGCAGGCAAAATATTGTGCGCCGGCCCAATGTTGTGCACCATGAGCGCTGCCTACGCCCGGCCGGACACACGCGCGATGACTTGCGAGCAGACGCAGACACTCATCAAAGGCGATCGTGCCATAGTTTTGAGCACGGGTCGGGACACCTATGACCGGTTCGTTCGGCAATTCGGCAATGCGTGCGACTGGCCGGAAGTGCCTGTGTCGACGACGGTTCCGACCAAGGACGGCGAGTGCCGCGTCTATCGGTGCGAGGAGCCGATCAACCTCCCCGACTGACCGCCGCTTCTTGCACGCAGGCGTGGAACCATCGCAACTTGTTGCGGGTTTTAGCAGCCGGCAGCGGGACCTGCCGGGCGCGAGGGAAACTGGCTCTGTGCATAACCGAGGGAGGAACGGCAATGCCTGAAATCGCACGCAGCGGGAGTTGCCTGTGTGGCGGGGTGCAGTTCCGCGTCACCGGGGAGCCGCTCCGGGTCGGACTCTGTCACTGCAAGGACTGCCGCAAGCGGATCGGCCTTCCATGCCTACGCCGTATGGCCGCTAAAAGCGTTCGAAACCACCGGCATCACCAGCAGCTATGGCGCTCGGAGCTTTTGCCCCACCTGCGGAAGCCGCGTTCCGTTCGTCGGCGACGACGAGGCCGAAGTGACGATCGGCAGCCTGGACGTTGCGCCAACCGAAGGGCTGGTGCCGAGCTACGAACTGTGGATCGGACGCCGCGAGCCCTGGTTGCAGGCCCTCCCCGCGGCGCGCCAGTTCGAGCATGACCGGATCGCCGATGATTCGGCCGCAAGCGCTGAAGCCGACCTGGAGCCGCGGCAAAGCTTGGCTTAGGTTGATCTCTTGCCAGACTTTAGTCCGAACGACCTTCAGTCTGGTGACGGCTTCGGCACGTCCGGGAGGACGCCCGGCCGCGGACTGATGCGCGAGCTTTTCTCGAAGTTTCGCGTTTTTCAACCACCGGTCGGTTTGCCGGTCAATCGGCTGACGCTAGCATTTGGATATGCTGCAAATATGAGGCGGTAAGCCGGCTTGGCTCCCTGCAGCAGCACGCAAAGAGTTTTATTCTTTTTACAAAATATAAGAATTTTCAACCATCCTTCTTGTGGAAATACAACCTCCTGGATTGTTTCGCCTGCTTGCCCGCCGCGTTTTCGTGTGAAACGCCAAGCGGCAGTTGCAACATCAGGGTGAAAATTCTTTCGACTCAAGAAATTTTTCTTCGCCGTCTTTCCGGTTATACCGAACACGGCATCCCGAATTGCCACCGGCAGCAAGCCTTATGACTTCGGGCCTTGTACAAAAGGCCATGTTTGTTTCTTACCGTTTTTGCGGCATAGTGCTGCCAAAGCTTGAAACCGGACGGGGCGGTTTTCATGACGTCGGCGCCTGAACACGACCGCAACATGCATATGCGGTATCCACCGATCGACGGGTTCTGGACGTGGGACATCAAGCGCGACCGCGTTTATGGCGATGCCAATCTTTCAGATTATTTCGGTCTGACACTCGATGAGTTCTCTCACGGCGCCTCGCTTGAACGATGCATGCAAAGCATCGATCGGGACGACCGCTCACGGGTTCGGCTGGCGATCCGCAAGGCCGTGGAGCGCAGGTCCGCATTCAGGGAGGTCTATAGGGTCCATTCCGAAAAGATGGGGTTGCGCAAGATCCTGGCCGTCGGCCAATGCTATGTTGACGGGACAGGCGAGGCAGCGCTCTATCCCGGCTGGTTCGTCGATTTGACGGACGACGCCGCGTGCGAAGAGCAGGCGCTGCGCGAGATCCGCAACCATGTCGGGCAAGCCAAGGACCTGGCGCGGTCGATCGGACACGAGCTGATGTCGTATCTCCTGGACAACATCGAGGAAGAGGTCGAGCAGCGGCTTGGCGCAAGTCTGGGGAGGCGAAGATCGTCTTGAAGCAGCTTTCGCCGATTGCTCGCGGGTCAATTTCGCTTGCCGCGCCGGCCGACTTCAGCCGCGACCATGCGCGCAAAATGCGACTGGGGCGACCGGCGCTCTATGAGCTTGGCCCGCTCCAGGGCCGCATCGCCGTAAAATTCGATCAACACGCCGGCAGCCTTGGCGGCGTCGGCTCTCAATCGGCCCAAATCGGCTTGCCCGCTCTCGCTCGGGGGCTCGCTCCTGGCGATCACGTCAAGCATGGCTTGCAACTTGTCAGGAGTGCTGCCCTCGTCTTCGTGCATGGTCGCCATCCGATTGGGCGCGTAAAATATCGACATTTCCGCGCGATGTCCAACAGCTTCGTTGATCCGGCGTCCTCAGTGCAACCGAGTGCAGCTTCACCGCGAGCGAGGCGATAATCTTCGTACAAGCATAGTGAGCCAAACTTACCGCACCGACATTTGGGGGCACCCATGGACCAGCCTAGCAAAATGGAAAACCTGCAGTTCGCGCAGGGAATCCTGCGAGAACTTCGCCAGAAGGCGGAGGCCGATGGCGAGAAGCTTCTGACCTACCTGATCGACATGGCTTATCTCGAAGCTAGCGACCGCATCCGCGCCCACTGGATCGGCAGCCACGAACACGAAGGCCGCCGAGCCAAGGGCTGAGGCCCGCCGGGCCGGGACAACCGGCCGGAACGCAAAAAGCCCGCCATGCCTTCCGGCATGGCGGGCGGATCAAAGCGCGTGAAACCTATGTCAAACGCGGCGGTCGCTGATTATGACGCGGCCGCCTGTTGGCGAACCGGAAGCTTCCAGCCCGGCCGTGCGAAATGGCAGGTGTAGCCGTTGGGATAGCGCTCGAGATAGTCCTGATGCTCGGGCTCGGCTTCCCAGAAGGGCCCGACCGGAGCGAGCTCGGTGACGACCTTGCCAGGCCACAGGCCGGACGCGTCGACATCGGCTATCGT
Source organism: Mesorhizobium sp. B2-6-2 (assembly GCF_006440615.1). NCBI lineage: Bacteria > Pseudomonadati > Pseudomonadota > Alphaproteobacteria > Hyphomicrobiales > Phyllobacteriaceae > Mesorhizobium > Mesorhizobium sp. B2-6-2. Next base: position 147,279 of record NZ_VFUG01000010.1, read on the forward strand.
GTCCTCGGCGATACGTTTCTGCTCATCGCTGGTATAGAAAATCGCCGAGCGATAGCTCGCGCCGATATCATTGCCCTGGCGGTTCTTCGTCGTCGGATCGTGGATCTGGAAGAAGAATTCGAGCAGTGTGCGAAAGCTGGTCCTGGCCGGATCGAAGATGATCTCGATCGCCTCGGCGTGGGTGCCGTGGTTGCGGTAGGTGGCGTTGGGGACATCGCCGCCGCTGTAGCCCACGCGCGTCGAGATCACGCCGGGCAAGCGCCGGATCAGATCCTGCATGCCCCAGAAGCAGCCGCCGGCAAGGACCGCGCGCTCGGTGGAAGAAGCCATGTCGTACCTCCTTTGGATTGCTCCATAGATAGGCGTTGCGCCTGGATTCTTCCAGCGGCTCGAGCGGGCCAGCCGAACACACCGGCATCTTGGTCCGGTGTGGACGATCCGCCGGTCGACGTCTTGATGCCCTGCACGGCTTCGGTCCGCCGCGATCAGGAATCCGGCGTTTGTTTGAATCTTCGCACCACCACCTCGAACACGATGTCCGAGATCCACATTGCCGAGACTCCGATGAGGAAAGCGGCGGCGAGCGTGGTGGTGTCGTCGGCGGCGGGGATCGGCAGGCCGCTTGCCCGGACCCAGGCGACGACGGGCAATGTCAGATAGGCGGCGGCCAAGGCGCCGCAGATGGGCGAGGCAATCATCTCGCGCAGCTTGTAGCGATGGCGCGACAGCGCCCGCAGCACGCCGCCGGCGAGCCCCGCTGCCACGACCTGGCCCTTGATGCCCAGGAGATCGAAGATGTCATGCATCACGGCCTCCAGCCGCAGAGTTTCTCGCCCTTGCGGTTGTACGCAAGCAGCGCCCTCGCCTCCTGGTCGGACAAGGCATCGACCGCGCTGGCAGAGAGGCGCATCGGCGGGGCGACGGCGCAGAAGCTGCCCCTGGCCGTGGTGCAGCCGGCGAGCGCGGCGACGATGGCGGCGACGATCAATCCCTTGCCCATGATTTCAGCTCCTTTCTAACCGCGTCAGCCGGCAAAGCGCCGACCTCGTTGTCGACCTGGTCGGCGACATCCCGGGCCGCGGCCTCGGCGTCGGCCTGCTTGCTGCGCTCGGCCCTTGCGCCTGCGAGGCGCTGGCGGAAGCCCCAGCCGAGCGCGCCGACAAGGCCGGCGCCGATCGCCAGGATTGTCGGATTGGTGAGGATCCATCCCAGCAGCGCGCTCATAGCAGCGCTCCGATGAGAAGACCGGCGACAAAGCAGGCGGCGCCGATGACGACATACGGCCTGGCGGCTTCGATACAGGCGGTGAGCAGACCTTTCAGATTTTCCATGGTCAATGCTCCCAGCCGAACCGGCGCGCGAGCAGATGCCACCACTCCGCCGCGGCGGCGATGGCAAGACCGAGGCCGGTCTCCAGCGCCATTTGAATGTCGGGATCGGCGGAGAATGCCGAGGCGTCGTCGGCGCCCAGAAGGCCGCGCGCGACAAGCACGCCCGCGCAATAGCGCAGGGCGACGCGGATGATGACGGCAATCATTGGCAGAACACTCCGAAAAGATTGCAAGGAAGATGCGCGGTCCACGCGGTGAGCGAGCCGAGCGCCAGCGCGATCAGCGCGAGGACGCAGGCTACCTTGGCGGGCGATGCGGATTTGTGTGGCACAGCGGGCGCCTCGCCGGCGGCAGGCGATCCGGCGCCGGCAGGGGTTGCGGCTAGCGGGACGTCATCGGGGGACGCGGGCCCCGGCGAAGCGGATCCCTCAGTCGCCGACGGCGCGGCCGACATCAGCAGCGCCTGCCGGCGCACGGAGGCGACTCGGGCGCTCCAGCCCCGGCCGAAGCTCGGCCAAGTCGATAGTTTTTTCAGGAAGGCGAGCCGCGCGTCGCACAGCGCATCGATGACGACGCCGGCGGGTTTTGCCCTCACCGCCGCCAGCGTGGCCGGGCCAATGCGGCCATCCTGAACAACGCCGAGCACACCTTGAAGATACTTCGCCGCCCTGCCCGGCCCACTGTTCACGGCGAAGTCGAACAGCGCGTAGTCGATGCCGCCGGGGAGCTGAGCGCCCGCTACAGCATCCCAATAGAAACGGCGGTAGACGGTGGCGACTTGGTCATCCGAGATGGCGCGCAGATCGGCCTTCGTGGCGTCTGCTTTGACGTAGCGGCGGAAATTGGCGAGCGTGACGCCCTTCATGGTGGCGCCGCCGGGGTCGGCGGGGTTGTCGGACCAGCCGCCTTCGGAGGTGAGGACGAGCGAAAGGGCACGCGCAAAGTTGCGGTCCATGGGGGTTCCTTTCGGATTATGTTTGGATATGGCCGGCGCCAAGAGAGGGCCGATGCGCGACGGCTTGACCTTGAGGCGCACCGATGTTCAGGCGGAGACGTTTGACGAGGCGGCGGCGACGCTCGGGCCAGTCAAGGGTGGGCTGAGCCGGAAGCCGACAGCGGCCGGACTAACTGGGCTGCTTAAGTGACGATCACTCGGCAGGAGCGAACGCTCTGCCACGCATATGCCTGATGCCGACCAGTTCTCCCATGCCATCGAGTTCCATCAGGCAGCCATCTGGACAACCCAGTTGGTGCCGTCTGAAATCAGCAGCGCCCACTTCCCCGCAGTAGCGGCAAGGATAGCAGTTCCGGCCGCACCACCCGCAAGCGGCACGACATTCGCCGAAGCAGAAACTGTCGTGAAGGCTACAGTCGTCTTGATAAGGATCTCACGGCCGGGCCAGCTGGACGCCGACGGTAGGGTGGCGACGCAACTTGACCCCTTCGTTACGATAATGCTGTTTTCCGCATCTCCAACCGTGAAGTCAGCACTTTTCGTGACTGGGCCCGAACGCCCAAAGCTGCCTGATACCATTGACATAAACCCCCTATTGTCGACGGTCACCCGATCGGTGACAGCGGCCGCGCCGTCAGAGGTCGTCGAAATTTTAACCTTACCAGGCATGTCCCCTACGCCGGGAGTGCCGTCCACCACAATGGAGATGGACGCGGCCGGCGGAGCGTTCACGCCATCATCGCCGTAGCCGATCACTGTCGCAAGAGTGTCACCGTTCTGAACGATCGCGCGCGCTCCCGGCGAGGTTCCTCGAGACTTGAACATCCCGATAGTGGAGCCCCCGACGGAATTGGCCCAACGATAGAAATTCCCTTGCGCGCCGCCGGCATCCGTGCCGTGGGATTGGAACTGCGGCGCCGAGGCGCTGGTCGCCCCCACTGCCACCGACGTGCCATAACCGAGCATGAACTTGCCGAGGAGGTAGGACAGGACGGCTGTGCCGAAGTTCCTCAGCAACCCTGAGGCTGGTTTCGCCCCGGTCCGCCCAATGACGTTGTTGGCGATAGCTCTACCGATCGCCCAACAACCAGCGCCTGTAGGGTGTGCCGTGTCTTGCCACATAGCGGCGGAAGTCCAGCCGGGATAAACGAACTGGCGTGTCTCCGGCTCAACCTGCGCGCACTGCTGGAGGACGGTATTCATCACGTCCTTACCGGAGGTGCCCCCCAAGACTTCCGGCATGAGCCCGCAAATGGTGACGGGCAGCTCGCGAGGATACCACGTCTCTCCGCGGAACCGGGTCTGTACTGTTTCGAAGTCCGTCTGATAGGTCGTTGGCGTTGCGATGTCGCCCTCGCCCTGCCACCACAGCATGTGGCTGATCTTCGACCGGCCGAGCAGCGTCAACGCCGCTTCGACGTTGTTTTTGCAGTTCGCATACTGGTCCGGTGAAGATGCGCCCGCCTTCCACTGAGCGATCCCGTTCGGCGGTACCAGCAAGCCGACGCGGACCAGATAGACCTTGCGAAGCGGGTTATTCTCGGCAATTGCGGCAGCGAAAGAGTACGACGTGTTGATTTTCGTGCCGTCGAGCGCAGCAAACGCCGTCCCGGTCGTGCCGTCAACGCCGCTGTAATTCCAGTTGTAGAGGTTCGTCGGCGGCGTCCACAAATAGTTCTCCTCTTTGCCGATGTTCGATTGTCCTGTAGCGAGGATAACGATGGGATCTGTGGTTATCCCAGGCAGAGCCGCCGCCGCAGCAGCGGACGCCGCCGCCGAAGACGCGCTGCCCGCCGCCGCAGTGGCTGAATTCCCTGCATTGGTCGCTGCGGTCGAGGCTGTCGATGCTGACCCAGCAGCGGCCGTCGCCGACGTTGACGCGGCGCTTGCCGAGCCGGAAGCGGCCGTGGCCGAGCCGGCCGCATTGGTGGCGCTGGTGGCCGCCGCGTTCTTGGAGGTGAGTGCTGCGGCCGCGCTCGCGGCGGCGGCATTGGCAGCATTCACCGCGCCGCCAAGCGTGTCCTGCGAGAGATAGAAGCTGAGCACGATCGGGTCGGCGCCAATCACCGGATCCAGCGTCTCGAAGGCATAGACGCGATCGGCCGAGACCGTGCCCTCCTGCACATGTACCGTCGTGCCCTTCTGCATCGTGCGCGCGGTGCGGGCGTCGGCGGCGCGAAACCACTGGCCCTCGCTGGCGGTGTAGATACCGTTCTGGGTCTGGTCGGCCTGGTCCTTGACCAGCACGCGGTCGCCAACTTGGGCGGCCACGCCGTCGATGGTCTGCAGGGCATAAAGGGTGATGTTCGCGGTCGTCGCCAGGCGCACGGGTTCGCGTTCGTCACATAAACGAGGTCCGCCTCGGTATCCCAGGCAAGCTCGACCGCGGCCGACGGATGGTCCCAGCCGAAATCGAGCGCGCCGATACGTGGCCACCAGCGCGGCAATTTGAACGGCTCGCAGGTGATCGTCTCCTCCGCCACCGGGAAGATGCGGCCGGAGCCCAGCACCGGAATGCCTTTCGCGCGGGCCTCGCGCTCGTGCTCGGGATAGGCGGCGACGATTTCGGCGCGCTGCTCGGGCGTGTAATGCCCGGCATCGTCGATGGTCATGAAGGTAACGTGGCGGGACATGGCAAACCTTTCCCTTCTCCCCTTGTGGGGTCCGAAGGACGGGGCGAGACCCGTGGCTCGCCCCCGGGCGGTGGATCGGCGCGCAGCGCCGAGATGGATGAGGGGTGTTCCAGCGGAGCGACGCGCTGGCGTTCCCTGGGGCACCCCTCATCCGGCCGCTGCGCGGCCACCACCCGGCCTTTCGCAGGCTCAAGGCGTTCGAAGCTCGAAGAGCCAAGCGATTGGCTTTTCGTCCGCCAAACGGACCACTTCTCACCCCGCGAGGGGAGAAGGGAAGAGCTTCACGTCGCGATGTCGTTCACCGGCGCCAGCGGCGCGGGAAGCGCGGTCTCGCCAAGGCCACGGCGTAGCTCGATCTCGATGTCGCGGCAGATTTGCGAGATCGGCACGTCGTTGGCATTGCCTTCGAACGGATTGGCGCTGCTCTCGCCGACCAGGTCCAGCGACATGTAGACCCAGCCCAGCAGCGCGCTGAACGGGATGGTCAGCCAGATCGAGATCCAGCCGAGCACGCCGCCCAGCTTGCCCATGTCGGCAAAGACCGGAACGACGCCGAAGGGCAGCAAGGTGCAGAAGATGATCATGAATATCGAGCTCACGATCGCGTATTGCCGGGGATAGGGATTGTTCTTGATGCGATCGCAGCGCGCCTGCTGGTCCTGGAAGTCGCGTATCAGCTTGGTCAATTCGGAATAGACCTGCGTCGGAATGGCCGAGCTCTTCAACAAGCCGTTGACCACGGTCAATTGCCTGTCGAGAAGCTCTATCGCCGGCTGCGGCGATTTCAGCACGCCTTCGGCTTCCTCGCCCAGCAGCCTGCGCAGTTCCTCGGCAAGCGACGTCTTGTCCTCCTCAATGTGATAGCGACGGCGCCTGAACTCGATGTTAGCCGCTTTCGCCAACGATTCCCAAGGCATCGGCCGCCGCAGCGAAAAACGCAGCGCCGTCAGCCAGGCGAGATGGCGGTGGATCAGCTGCCGGGCGGCGGCCGCATCCATGAAATCGCGGCAGAAGCCGGACAGCATCCGGCTGCTGGCGGTGATCTGCGAAAAAGCCTGCAGAGCCTCGTTGGCGCGGGTGAAGACCTGAGAATTCTTGAAGCCGGTGACCAGCGACACCGTTGTGCCGAGCACCAGCACGACCGACCACGGCACCGAGAAGCCCGCGGTCGCCGGAAGGCGGTAGGCGGCGATCGCCAACCCGCTCACCACGACCATGTAGATGACGCTGCGCCGCGACCAGAGCGCGAAGTCCAGCAATCTATAAGAACGGCCTACATACATTCCCGAAATCCCTCACGGCATGCAAATCGCGCGACCGCGCGTTCGCGCACCATAAGGGGTGGAAATCGTTTTGACAGGGCCTACGGCTTTCCCTTTCTCCCCTTGTGGGAGAAGGTGGATCGGCGCGAAGCGCCGAGACGGATGAGGGGTGTTCCAGCGGAGTGAGACGTTGGTTTTTCTGTCGCTATGCCCCTTCGCTGTACGAGCGCTTTTGCCAAGCTGGAGCACCCCTCATCCGACTGAGCTACGCTCGGCCACCTTCTCCCACAAGGGGAGAAGGGAAAGCCAACGCTCAGCCCTTATAGCCCTCGTTGACGCAGTCGTTCTTCCAGGCCCAGTCGAAATCGGCCTGCGACATGGACGAGCCGAGGCCCGGTTCGACATAGGGCCCGGCGCCGTCGATATAGACGATGAAGCGCGCTTGCTTGGTGAAGATCCCGACCTTGCTTGCGATGACGCCGCAGGTCTGGCCGCTCGCGCTGTCGCCGGTGAGGTCGACATGCGAGAAACTCGCCGCCGGATCGTTGGTCAGGCTCCGCATCCTGGCTTCGGCCGAAGCGATCGCATCGCCGCGCCAATCGCCGCTAGAGCCGGAACAGGCCGAGAGCAACGCGCAGGAAAAAATCAGGCTCGGTATCGGTCGCATGTCGGCTCCGGATCGTGGCCGAAAGCTACTCGACCTTCGGTTGCGGCCAAAGCGGCATCGCAAATCATGGTTTCGGCGCGGTTTCGGAATGGGGTGCCGTCGCCGAAGCTGCCGATCTCCCCCCTTGTGGGGGAGATGTCCGGCAGGACAGAGGGGGGCGCTGTCCCGCCGGCGTATCAGTGGTCAAGTCGGTGTATGAGCGGTCAGACCCATCCACAATGGTTCGAGGAAGCACGCCGCGGGCAAAGTCGAGGTAAACACTCTACGGCCCCCCCCTCTGCCCTACCGGGCATCTCCCCCACGAGGGGGGAGATTGGCCGTCACCTACGTCTTCCCAATCTTCTCAACCTCGCCCGCGCTCAAGAACCTGAGCACCACGTCGCTCATGCCGAGCAGCGGCGTGAACGTCACGATCGTAATGCCATCCGTGGCATTCGTACGGGTGAGGCCCTCGGAATAGATATCCAGCGGCGGTTCCTCGTCGAACCAGACGCCGTGCAGCGTCTCGCCCTGCCATTTCTCGCGGCCCTTCTCGTAACTCTTGAACGAAAGCACGCTCTCGCCGGCCTGCACGTCGCCGCCGCCGCCCCAGCGCACGACGACGCTGTCAATTGCGCCGGGAACACTGCGGCCCATCACCATATCGGCGATGGCATCGGCCGGGATCATGCCGGTGCCCCATTCTGCCTGTTGTTGCGGCGGACCGACCAGCACGCGCTGCGGATTGTCGCGCGTGCCTTCGCCGGTCACGCCGGCGGCCCAGAGCCGCACCGGGTGGTCGAACATTTTGCCCTTCCACCAGCCCGGATAGCGACCGGTGAGGTGCATGGCCCATTCCGCGCCCCCTGCCCTGGTCTTGCCCAGCTGGTTGCCGGCCATGAACAGGCGTTCGCGGTTCGTTGCCCCTGCCGCGTGAAATTCGGCCTGCTGCTTGTAGGGCGCGTAGGCTGCAAGAAGGTTACGGCGACGCCTGCGGTCCATCTCCTCGAGCAGCGCCAGATAGGTTTGCATCGCTGTCCAGGAGCGGCCGGAGGCTCGCTTCGAGGCCGCGGATGCGGCTGCGGATCTCGTCATCGCTCAACTGCTCGAGACTGGTTTGCTTAGCATCGACACTTTCGGAGAAATCTTTGGGCAGCAGCGTCAGCACGACCTTCAGATACTGCTCGGGCTTTTCGGCCCGCACAGCGGCGATGACGCCTGCGCCATGGGCGCGGAAATCGGCGCGAAGCGCGGCGGCGAAATCGTCGACGAGCGTCCTTCGCGAGCGCTTCGGGCGGGGGCACGGAGCGGCAGCGGCTTGGGTGGCTTTCGGCTTTCGCCTCGCCCGCTTCGTGCCGACGGGCTCGCGGCGCCTGCTTTCGTCAACCATGCGTGACCGCATCCGATGGTGCTGCTTTCGCCGCCTTCGCCTTGCGGACCTTGCGGGCCGGTTTCCTGCGTCGCCTTGCGCTGGCCGGCTTGGCGGGCTTGGCATCGGCGGACGGCGCGGACATTGCCTTCAGCCCCGCCGTGGCTGTGCGGACCGCAGCCGGGCCGAGGCCCTGGCGCGGGAAACCGAAACCGGCGACGGCTTCATCAAGGCCACCCCGCACCATACCGATGCGCACGCCCGGCGCGACCTGCTCGACACGGCCCGAGCGCTGCGGAAGGCTTGCGCCTTCGAATTCGCCGATAGCGCTGACGATCTCGGCGCCGTCGTCGGCGGTGATGATGGTGGCATAGCGTGGCATCTGGGCCTCGATGTTGAAAGCGCCGCAGGACAGGGAAGGCGCCGACAGCGCTTCGAACGAATGGATGGCGCGAAAAACAAAAAACCCGCCGGGCGGCGGGTTGTTGGCGCAAATCAGCACCATGGAGAAAATAGTAGCATAGCTGCCTTCACCAGGCAACAGCTTCTAGGTACATTTTCCTAAATTGCTCGAAATGCCGGCGGCAAAGCGCGCCGTGCGCCACACCTATAGATTGAAACGCCGGGCCAGATCACCGCAAATTTTTGTCGGAACCAACCCTGGTCCGACGGGTTGCACTCTTAGTCGCAACGCGACAGACGACCGTCTCGCAACAGAGGAGAAGAGATCATGCTTACGAAGATTCTTGCAGCTTCGGCCTTGACCATCGGCCTCGCGACGGCGGCGATGGCCCAGAACGCCGGCGCCGGAAATGATGGCGCGGGCAGCGGCCAGACCGTTACCGTCAACCCGAAGACGCCGGCCGCGCCGTCGCCTGACCAGGCCCCTCCGCCCGATACCGGCACGACCGGCAGCATCACAGGCGGCGACATGAATTCGAACGCCGACAAGAACTGCGCGAATAATCCGCAGGGCGCAATGGGCGATGCCAACAACAGCACCGCCACCACGGTGCAGCCGAACGTGAACGACAACAACTGCGGCAAGTAGCTGCGGCAAGCAAGGGCATCGGGCTTGGACCAAGGGCCGTGGAGTTCGCTCCGCGGCCCTCGTCTTTTGGCCTGGCGGCGCGCCTGCGGAAACCGCGGCGGAACAATGGCACGGCTTGGCCGTTCGTTCCCAGGAGGCAAAAAGGAGAGACCGATGGCAGACAATGACACCAGCACCACCAATTCAGCCAACGGCAACGCGAAAACCGCCGCCGCGCGCGCCACGCGCAACCGTCCCGCGTCCCGCAGCAGCGCACGAGCCTCGCGGGCATCGGAAGACGCGATGAAGAAGCAGATCGCCGAGTTGAAGCGCGAGGTGAACCGGCTGAACCGCACGCTTTCCGAACAGGCCGCAGAGACCGCGCATGGCTGGTATCAGGGCGCGGCCGACCGGGCCTCGACCCTTTACAGCGGCGCCTCCGACCGCGCGTCGCGCGCGGCGAGCCAGTTGCGCAGCCAGGCGCATAGCGTTTCGGAAACCGTGCAGCAGAACCCCGGCACCTTCTCGACCGCGATGTTGATCGGCGGCCTGGTCGGCTTGCTGGCCGGCATGGCGATCAGCCGAAGCTCCGCCGCCGAGCCGGACTGGCTGCATCGCTGGCACAGGTAGGCATTTCCGGCCCGGCTAGAGAGCCGACCCGGAAAACGACAGTGAGTAAGGGTTGCTTTGCGGCGACCGCGCGGAAGGAAAGGCCAGGCCGTCGCGCCCGGCCTTTTTCTTTCCCCGCCGGCGTTCAGTTTCCGAGGTTGTGCTGGGGCCTGCTCTGTTCCGGCGGCCGTCCCGGGCTGGTCATTAGCCGGTGCTTATGGGATCATTCCCCAAGGGAATCGCGGAGAGCAGGCATGGACAAACCTGCCATGGCATCCGTCTTTCGGATGCGGCATGTGCCAGCAAGCATTTCGGGCGTTCGCAGCCTGGGCCGGGGCCAGGCCGATCCGATCTTCCATTCGAGACCGCTCGGCGAAGCGATCCGCTTCATCGCCCAGGCCGAGGGCCAATATGACCTCAGCGCCGTCGCTGTCTTCTACGGCGACCGCCAGACGCCGCCGCTCGGCAACCGCGAGATCAGGCGGCTTTGGAGCGAGTATGGAGAGCGGTGGATGGAGGCCTAAGCGAGGCTCGCGCATCTCCGGATCGTAACCGCGGCTCGCGCGTTTCATCCCGGTCAATGGGAGCAAAAGCCATGAATGTCGCCAATCTGCAGCTCGAGGGCCTCCTGATGGCCGTCGCTTCGGTCAACCAGGTGCTGGTGCGCAAGGGCGTGCTGACGGTCGAGGAGATCGACATCGCGCTGCGCAAGGCGGAGGCCAGCGAAACCAGCGAGGAGCGCTCGGAAGGCATGTCGGCCTCGAGCCGCGACGCCGTCAACTTCCCGATCCGGCTGCTCGAACTCGCCAACCAGTGCCAACCGGAGGCCGACATGCCGTCCTTCTCGAAGCTGGCGCGCATGGTCGGCCAGATGAAAGAGCCGTATAACGATCAGATGTGAGCGTGTGGGAAGGCGCCCTGTCTTGAAATGTTGGCGCCGCCCCTCATCCGGCCTTCGGCCACCTTCTCCCCGTAGAACGGGGAGAAGGAAAGTTCATGCCCTGCCCGGCCAACCCTGCTTGAGGGCCAGCACGCTGCCCGGGCCGTGGACGGCGGCGTAGAGCAGGCCGGCGGCGAACGGGAAATGCGACATGAAGGCGCCAAACTCGGCCTGGTTTCCGGCCCAGTGCGACGGGCCGTGAAAGGCGAAGCCGAGGAAGATGACATAGACCGCGCCGATCAGCGCCAACGGCGTCTGATAAGCGCCGGTGAGGAAGGCGATCACCAGCAACGCTTCGAGGATCGCCGCGCACCAGGCCAGGAACAGCGGAAACGGGAAGCCGGCGGCCGCGATGTAGCCGGCGGTGGCGCCGATATCCATCAGCTTGAAGGCGACGGCCATCGCGAACATCGCGGCGAAGATCAGGCGGGCGATGAGGATGGCGGCGGTCTGCCAGGTCGATTGCATTTCCACGATGTTCCTCCGGATTGTTGAAGCGGTTGATGCCCCCAAGGACGGGCGGAGGGAGTTGGTTCCGACAGGCGCTGGAAAAATTGTTTTGGCGGGGACGCGGCGCCTCGCCTTCTCCCCTTGTGGGAGAAGGTGGATCGGCGCGACAGCGCCGAGACGGATGAGGGGTGTTCCAGCGAAGTGAGACGTCGGTATTCCCTGGAACACCCCTCATCCGTCCGCTTCGCGGCCACCTTCTCCCACAAGGGGAGAAGGAGAAAGTTGCGGCGGATGGCTGATCGAATCCCGAACGGTGCCGTATTCGGCGCCCCAGCGGTCCGTCATGGCGCAGCGGATGTCCCAGAGCTCGGGGAAGAAGCGGTGGCGGGCGCCGCCTTCGAGGATCTCCACCGGCCTGCCTTTCAGCGACTTCGCGCCGAGCCCGATCGAGCGGTGGATCAGATAGAGGTGATTGGCGCGGAATTTCTGGAACAGCTCGTCGAACTCGATCAGCGCCTCGGCCACGACATAGGAATCGCCGTGGTCATAATGCTCGTCATAGATATCCTCCACGGTCAGCCCGCGGCCGTCGAGATAGGCATGCCTGAAGGCCCGCCAAAGGTCCGGCGGCAGGCGCAGCAAAAGCTTGAAGCCCGGCGATTCCTGGCCGCTGCCATTGCCGAGCTGCAGGCGGATCTGCTGGTACTCCTTGGGCGACATGGTCTCCAGGAGGTCGAGCTGCGCCGTCATCATGCGCATCAGCCGGTGCACGCGGCCCATCAGCGTCACGATGCGATGCGTGTCCTGTTTCTCCAGATAGTCGAGGACATCGATCAGCGTGTAGGCGATGAGCTTCATCCACAGTTCCTCGACCTGGTGCACGATCTGGAACTGCAGCTCGTCGGCGTTGACCATGTCGGAGAGCGGTTTTTGGCAGGTCAGAAGCTTGTCGCATTGCAGGTAAACGCCGTAGTCGCGCATCTCGGGGGCCTCGATGCGGGCGTGATAGTCCGTCTTGTCCATGGCTTATCCTCCTCGCGGCAGGTTTTCGACCTGGCGACAAGGATAGCGCTTTCGGCTTGAACATTGTTCCTTTCTGTTATTCAAATGACGTGGAATGAAGGACGATCGTCGATATCTTTCGTCATATTGGAGAACAAATGACGCTGGATGCTCTCGACCGTAGAATAGTCGCCGCACTTGAGCGCGACGCGCGCATCTCCTTCGGCGAACTCGCCGAGGAGGTCGGCTTGAGCAAGACGCCTTGCTGGAAACGGGTGAAGGCGTTGGAAGAGGCCGGCGTTATCCGCGGATATTCGACCCGCATCGACCCGGCCAGGATCGGCTTCGGCATCGAGGCCTTCATTCAGGTGTCGATCGACTTCGAGGTGTCGGATGTCTTCGAGGCGGCGGTGAAGAAGCACCCGCTGATCCGCCGCTGCCACGCCACCACGGGCGAAGCCGACTATGTGCTCCAGATCGTCACCGTCGACATGATGGCGCTCGACCGGATGCTGCGCGAGGAGCTCAGCCGCCTGCCCGGCGTGCGCCGCACGGTTACTTCAATGGCGATGCGCGAGATCAAGGGCGACATCTCGTTCGCCGAGGCGGCGGCGCGTGCGCTGAGGGGATAAGGCGAGCGCCAAATTGAGACGTCGGCTCGACGGCACCCCTGTCGGCAATCGAGCCGTGATCGCTGGCCGCGCAGGCCCGCGCCGCACGGTGTCTTTATGGCGACGCGAGGCGATCTACTGGTTGGAGGACGCGTGACGAGAATATGGGAGCCTGTTCACGGCCGGCTCCCGCTCCACCTTTTCCTTCTCCGCGTCGGCCTTGCGTTTCGGGCATTCCTCGAAATCATGGTCGCGGCCGCCGCAGTAGGAGCAGCACTTGGCTGGAGTGTCGGGGTAAAGCATCGAGACCATTCCCAAGAATGCACCAAAACGTTTCCCGTTGCAGCAATCGCGTGAAGACGCTGCAATCGCCGTTCAGCCCGATGCGCAGACGTCGCAGTGGCAGGAGCTCGCCGCGTGCGCGGCGGGCTCCCGCTCAATCACCGCTCACGCATGAGCGTGGGGATGACGGAAGTCCCAGACAGCCCAGGCCGATGCCGCGACCACCAGCACGCCGAGAACGACATGCGTGGCCATGACATACGTGTCAGCCGCGAAGTGTAGCAACCAGGGCGACACGATCAGCCAGAGCCCGAGGACGACGTTTACCCATTCTTCCCATTCGGCGAACACCGAAAGCGTCGCGAGCGCCAGCGCGCCGAGAAGAACGCCGACAATCCAGGCGTTCCACGCAGGCACCGTTGCCGCGGTGAATCCGATGACCCATGGTGAGATGAACAGGCAAATCGCCAGGATCAGGGTGATCCAGTCCTGGCTCTTTCTTGCTTCCATCAGTTTGCTTGGCATGACAACCTCCATAGACGAAGCTTGACCAAAGCAACTGTATCCGCGTGGACATTGCACGCTTAGCGATTGATGTAATTACGTTTCTATCAGGCTGCAAGTGGCGGTCGGGCGGGCCTGAAACGCGCGTCGCCCGGCGTGGGACGGCAGAAATCCCGCCGCCTGCCGCTCAGACGCTGAAGTCGGCGTCGCTCTCTACCCCCAGCTGCGGAACGACGATAGCCTCGAGCGGCGCGTCGAGCGTCCATTTCACGCTGCCGGGCGAACGCTCGAGGCTTGAGGAACCGCTCAGCGACTGCGGCGCCACCCGCTGCAGCACCACGGTGCCAAAACCCTTGCGCTCACTCGTCTTCTGCTCAGCACCAACGGCCGTCGCGCCGGATGTCTCGTGCCACAGAAGATGAAAGCGCCGCTGCGCTTGCGGGCCGGGCTCGACCTGCCAGGTGATTTCGATGCGGCCGCCTTCACCCGCCAGCGCGCCATATTTGGATGAGTTGGTGCCCAGCTCGTGGAAGGCCATGCCGAGATTCTGCACGGCGTTGGACTGCAGCGTCAGGAGCGGCCCGGAAAGCGAGATGCGCTCCTCATGGCCGAAAGGCTTCAGATGCTCCTGGATCAGGTCGAACAGGCTGGCGCCGGCCCATTCGGAGGTGACCAGGAGATCGTGCGAGCGCGACAGCGCCATGATGCGCGAACGGATCAGTTCCTCGAACTCGCCCGGATCGGTCGAGCGCTTGCTGGTTTCCCTGATCATCGACAGGATCACGGCGAACTGGTTCTTCACGCGATGGTTGACCTCGCGCATCAAGAGCCGGATGCGGCGCTCGCTTTCCTTGGCAGCGCTGATATCGCGGGCGATTGTCGAGGCGCCGATGATCTCGCCCGCATTGTTCTTGATCGGCGAAATCGTCAGTGAAACGGTGATCAGCGAGCCGTCCTTGCGCCTGCGCACAGTCTCAAAGCTCGGAATGCGCTCCCCCTTGCGGATGCGGCCGATGATCTCGGTTTCCTCGTCTTGCATATGCTCTGGGATCAGCATCAAGATCGACCGGCCGATGGCCTCTTCGGCGGTATAGCCGAACATGCGTTCGGCCGCGTGGTTCCAGTCGGTGATCACGCTGCCCAGAGTCTTGCCGACGATGGCGTCGTAGGACGAATCGACGATCGCGGCCAAGCGCGCGTCGGCATTCGGATCCTGTCGAAACGTCCCCCCGCGATTGGTCATGGACGGTAATTAGGGCCGGCCGAGGTCAAGGCAATCTGCCGCGAGCGAGCGTGCATTTGCTCAGGGTTTCGGGTCGCTGGAGCCATCTGCGGCCTTCCGATCCAGCGATATCACGCCGAAATCCTGCGACTTCGCGCCCAGGCCAGCGGCCAGAAACCCATCGGATGCCAGTCCACGGCGCAAAAGCTCGCGCACGGCGGCCGAGCGGCTTGGCATGCGTTTTTCGAAACGCCAGTTTTCCAGCGCCGCCAATTCCTCGTCGGTCAGCATGATCTGCAACCGTTGCGGCCGTTCAAGCTCAACCACTTCCTCCTCCATCCGAGCCGAATGCTGTGAGTTAGTATCTGCCTAACTGTGAGTAGAAATAGGAAGCGGCCATAAGGCGTCAAGAGGGGATGATTTGCCGACCGGCAATGAAGCCAACGATGCTAAGGATGCGGTGAAACTGCGTTTGATATACTTTGCTAACCAGCTGATTTATTTATTGATTTTAAAATTTGTGTATTGCCAACCGCACTGCTCCAGCGCATGGTTGCAACAGAGGGATAGACCCCCGCGAAAGGAGGGTTTTCCAATGATGCGAGGATTTTCCAACCGGCTGCGCGACGACTCTCACTGCAAGGTCCAGCAGGCCCTGCGGATCGACGGCATCGTCAACATAATCCGGGTTGCGGAAGAAATCAGGCTCAAGAACCTCGCCGACAACATCGCCCGCGAGGACATAGAAAGCCTGGTGATGCAAATCGCCCAACTTTACGGGGCGCCGATCGAGTTCGACGACCAGGCCTTGACGGCGCTCGACCTGCCGGAAGTCACGGGCGGCGACAACCGCAACGACCTCGAAAGAGCCCTGTGGGAGCACTCGCTGCCCGACGCGCGGATCGATTTGCTGCAGCTCGACGAATAGCGGGCGCCGCCGGCAGCAGGCCGGTGCCCCCCGACGCCGCTCAGTCCCTGGCGGCCAACTCGCCCAGAATGCCGAGCCCCGTCTCATACCGGTCCGGCGCAACGCCCGCCTGATGAGCTTGCCACAGATTGTCGCGCAGGTCGGCTATTTTGACCGGCAGGGCAAGCTCGTTCGAGGCGGCGCGGAAAATGAAGCCCTCCTCGCTCTCGTCCATGCGCCTGGTCAGCGCATCGACCGCCGCCACCACCGGCAGGCCGAAGCCGGCGCCGTGCAGCCGCTCGAGACTCCAACCCTCGCCTTTCTCGACCACGTCATGCAGATAGGCAACCGTCTTTTCGTCCAGCGTTTCGACCGCATCGGCAACCCGTCTCAGATGTTCGATGTAGGGTCTGCCGGTCTTGTCTTTCTGACCTCGATGGGCCTGCTCGGCGATTTTGGCGGCCTGGTGAAGCATGGTCCTTCCGATCTCGTCACGATAAAGCCCGTCCCGGCGAGGGACGGCCGAGGCGGGCTTGCTCGGGTCGGAACCCGGTCCGGATGGCGCGCCTTCGGGGAACTGCGCGCCATCATGCATGCAAAAACCTCGGCACCGGCCTAATGTTCCAACACCGCCGGATTTTTGAGGATGCGCCATCGCCAATCCGCGCCACCCGTTCCAGGCGGGATGCCAGCACCTGAGGCGCGTCGCTGAAAGGGATTCAGACGACACGCTTTAGGTCTTTGTTTTGATGCTCGTCGTCCCAGAGCCGCTGCGCACTTGTTGGCGACATGCATTAAAAAGAAGCCCGGACCAGGAGCCGGGCAAGAGAGGTCTTGGGAACATGCTGACCGGGGGTCACGTTCAGCGTTTGCTAATTTGGCGGTTCATTATGACGGCCAGATGAAGGCACATTCGTCCGCATCGTTGTGCTCAGTGCCTGCCTCGACGCAGAAAGAGCTTTCGACAGGAACTTCGCGGTCGTGTTGCCGTTAGCCCTCCGTGTCCAACAGGAGGTCCGGCCATGGACTGGAACCGCGTCGAAGGCAATTGGAAGCAGGTGAAGGGCAAGGTGAAGGAAAAGTGGGGCAAGCTGACCGACGACGATCTCGACCGTATCGCCGGCAAGCGCGACCAGCTCGAAGGCATGATCCAGGAACGCTACGGCCTGGAGAAGGATCGCGTGCGCCGCGACATCGACGACTGGTACAGGATGCAGGGCTGGTAACAGCCGGCTCCCCAAAAACGAAGGGCGTTGCCTCGCGGCAGCGCCTTTTTGCGTAAGCCGGTCAAGCCCGCCCGACGGCGGCATATCCGTCTCGACCTGCAGGTCGGGCGGCATGAATGGCTCCGACGGGCTGCCATGGCCGAGTTCCACCCGCGCTGCGGGCGCGCCGTATTTACCCGGATTGGCTTGCCTTCGCGAGGCTCCTGGCGCGCCGCCTTGCGGCGGTTCCAGAAAGCGAATCAGCCTCGGATCTCATGGTCCGCCGCCGGCGAGACGCCCCGGATGTCAAATTGCGGAAACGGATGAAACATGCCGCCGCCTCGACAGTTCCTACCGGAAGGAGTTGGCTCATGATCAACCGAGACGATGGCGCCCAATCCGGCGACGGCAAAGCGGCTCAACCAGCGCAGGGCGATGTGGAATTGCTTGCCCGCCGTCTGGCAAAGGATATGGACATCTCGGAGGACGAAGCTCGCGAGCTGATCGAGCTTATCGGCCCCGACTGGACTTCACTGGTGAGAGAGGCGAGGTTTCTCAAGGGACGGTACTGATCAAGGCTTGTCGAGATGATTTTCCCGCAGCCGGGCGACCATTTCGGGAAGGGATGAACCCAGCCCTGCCTCCACCGCCCGCTCAGGCCGCGCCGTTATTTGGCGGCGGCCTTCTTCTTCACCTTCTTTACCGGCTCCTCTACCGGCTCCTGCGCCAGCCTGGCCTTGCGAAGACGCGCCGTCTTGGCAACTCTGGCCGCCGCCTCGCTGTCGATGATGGCGCGCGCGGTTTTTGTAGTCGCCTCGTTCTTGGCGTCGCCTTTCGGCTTGAACACATTCGTATCAGCCATGTGCTACCTCGCTATGCAAATGAAAAAGGCCGGGCGAACCCGACCTTCCCTCAAAGCCCCAGCGCCTGTGCCGGTACATCCGTGGTCAAAGGCGCCGACGCATGGCTTAGGCTGCCTGGAGGTTCTCCGCGGCGCTCTTGCCGCTGCGAGCGTCCTTGACGACGTCAAAGCTTACCTTCTGGCCTTCGACGAGAGAACGCATCCCTGCGCGCTCTACGGCGGAGATGTGAACGAACACGTCCGGCTGGCCGCCGCCCTGTTCGATGAAGCCAAAGCCCTTGGTGGCGTTGAAAAACTTCACGGTTCCAGTAGTCATACGATTTCCTTTCAAATCGACGCAAATTACCGCCGCTTGGCCGAATGCCAAACGTCACGGTTTTCGAAATTGAGAGGGAAGATCGTCGGGCGCAAAGGCCCTGAAACAACGTTCGTTCAACAAGATCGATATCACACATATAGCGTTTAAACTGACTCCCGGCAAGACAACCCTCGATATATTTATGCAGGGCCCTTTTCGGCACCCGACCGGATCCGCCCTCTGATGCGAAGATGACGATGACGGCGGAACCGACATCATCGCCGCCAGTTACTCACCATCTTCGTTAGCTCTTGCTCATCTACGCAAAAACACCTGTCCGAGCCTGTCGTACAAGTCGCTCCGATTATCCCTGGCCTCGGCTGCCATTGCGCTAGCGCTCGGCCGGGCATGGAAGAAGCAACGATGGCCGAAGTCCGTTCGCACATCGAGAGAGAACAAAGCACCACGTCGGCAAAGGGACCCTTGCAACGGTTCCTGCGTATGATCGGCCCCGGTTTTATCACCGGCGCATCCGACGACGATCCCTCCGGTATCGGAACTTACAGCCTGGCCGGCGCGCAGCTCGGTTTCGATATCGGCTGGACCATGCTGTTCACCTTCCCGCTGATGGCGGCCATCCAGGAGATCGCCGCCCGCATCGGCCGCACCACGGGCAAGGGGATTTCCGGCAATCTCAGCAGACACTATCCCGCCTCGCTGCTCTACGTCGTGGTGGTGCTGCTTTCCGTCGCCAACGTCATCAATATCGGCGCCGACCTCAGCGCCATGGCGGACGCGTTGGAGCTGCTCATCGGCGGGCCGAGCCCGCTCTATGTCATCGCATTCGCGATCGTCTGTATCTGCACGATCGTTTTTCTCGACTACACCCGCTACGTGAAAGTGCTCAAATGGACAACCTTGAGCCTCTTCGCCTACGTCATTGCGATGTTCGCCGCGAATGTAGCCTGGGCCGATGCGGCCAAAGGCCTGTTTGTTCCGCACGTTGAATGGAGTGGCGCTTTCTTCACCACGCTGCTCGCGATCCTCGGCACGACGATCTCGCCTTACCTTTTCTTCTGGCAGGCCTCGCAGGAGGTCGAAGAGGAGGAACTCAAGCCAAGCGCCAAACCGCTGCGATGGGCGCCGTGGCAAGCTTCCAGGGCATTCCGGCGGATACGCGCCGATACGCTGGTCGGAATGGCATTTTCGAATTTGATAGGTGTCGCGATCATCTTCACCACGGCCGCCACGCTTCACAAGGCGGGGGTGACCGACATTGCTTCGTCCACCGACGCTGCCAAGGCTCTGGAGCCGGCCGCCGGAAAGTTCGCCTTCATCATTTTCTCGATGGGAATTATCGGCACCGGGCTCCTGGCTGTGCCGGTGCTGGCGGGGTCAGCGGCTTTCGCCGTCGGCGAAGCCCTGCACTGGACGGTGGGGCTGCAGCGCAAGCCGAAGGAAGCGTTGGCGTTTTACGTCACACTCGCCGCCGCGACGGCTCTTGGCACCGGGATCATGTTTACCCCGATCGACCCGATCAAGGCGCTTTACTGGAGCGCCGTCATCAACGGCATATGCGCCGTTCCCGTACTGATCGTCATGATGCGGATGGCCGGCAGCAAGGACATCATGGGTGAATTCCCGGTTCAGGGTTGGCTGCGCGCGCTGGGATGGCTAACGACAATGACAATGGCAGCCTCGTCGGTGGGCCTCATCGCGCAGTGGTTTGCGTGAATCCCGAGCAGGGAAAAGCGGTCTTTCAGATGCGACAGGCGGCGATTCATGCGTCGATCCGGCCAATTGCCTGGACGCGGCGGTGCTTCGTCGTCGTCAATAACAATTGATGCTTTTAGCTGTGTCGCCGCATGTATTTCTTTCTGGAACAAGTTTGATCAGGCCGTGTTGGTGATGATCCAACCCCACCAGGAGATTCAGAAATGGCGACGACGAAAGCGGCCTCGAACAAGGGCCTCAACGAACTTTTCCATGACACGCTGAAGGATATCTATTTCGCCGAGAAGAAAATCCTGACGACGCTGCCCAAGATGGCAAAGGCGGCGCAGGACGATGCCCTGAAAATGGCCTTCGAGAAGCATCGCGACCAGACGGAGGAACATGTCGCCCGTCTCGAGGAAGTGTTCGAGGTGATCGACAAGAAACCGGCGGGCAAGACTTGTGCCGCCATCATGGGCATCACCGAGGAAGGTGCCGAGATCATGGACGAGTACAAGGGCTCGCCCTCGCTCGACGCCGGCTTGCTGGCTGCCGCCCAAGCCGTCGAGCATTACGAGATCTCTCGCTACGGCACGCTCAGGACCTGGGCGCAGGAACTCGGCCTGACGGAGGCCGTCACCTTGCTCGACAAGACGCTGAACGAAGAAAAAGAAACGGACGCCGCGCTCACCCAGCTTGCCGAATCCGCGGTCAACGTCGCGGCTGAAGCCGCATAGCGGACGATCTTAGCTGTTTGTTGGACCGATAATCCGTCGTGGATGGCAGAATTGGCGCGCCGGTTCTTGCAGCGATGCCGGGCCTCTTGACGGTCAAGATCTACAAACCCATATCGCCGCTGAGCTTGGGCCGCTGTCGGCACCAAGCCGTTGCCTGAACTCAATTGTTCGTTCGATTGGAGGACGTTATGAACGATCGCATGTTCGACAGCCCTGTTTTCGTGAAGAGCGGAGACAGCCTCATCCAGGAAATCGCGTGCCTGGAAGATGCCCTGGAATTTCTCTACGCGTGGCCCAAGAACAGGCGCGGAACCATCTTTGAAACGGCACTTCGTGCCTGCCAGCGGGCATTCGACAGCGGCTATCCGCTGACTGCCGCCAGAGATGCCTTTAGCGGTTTCGCAAGGTCGGTCAAAATTCTCGAGGACGTGAGTATCCCCTTGCCATGGATGACCGGCAAAGGCGGCCGCGGCGGCGGGCTGACTGCTTGAAAGTTTCGCGGCTATGGCAGTTCGCGATGCTTTCCGAACCCTTTGAGAAACCCCTTCGCGTTTGGGTCGGACTGGGCTTTCCCCGGCAACTGAACACCGTCGTCGATGCCTATCAGTTCGCGACCGACTGGTGCGGCAATAGCCCGGAGCAGAAAGCGGCTATCCGTGCCTGCAAGGCAGCTTTGGTCGGCGACGTCGACGCGGAAACCGCGCGAGGCGTTTTCGCCGCATTCGCGCGCAAGAAGGATATCCTTGTCGAGGACGGACCAATCCCCCCCGCGATAGAAAAAGCTCGGCCGTCAGATCACCGATGACGATCGGGGCGCGCCCCGCGACCGCTGTCGGGGCGCCTCACAGCGTGCGGCGTGTCATCCGGTCCGCCCCTTGGCACCGGATCGTTGGCCTCGAATGAACGCCCACCAGTCGCGGGAATGGTGGGCGTTCAAACAGTTGACGATGAAGGGACTCAAATATCCGTCAAACCGTCCCCCAACCACCAACGGCGGGCTAAGGTTTCACTGCTTGGACCAAAGCGGCGCTGCGTGCGACTTCAGTCCCAAGTGAGTGGTATGTTGCGGCCGGCCAGCCTGTCTTCCCGGTTTCCAGCAAGTGCCTCATGCCGCCACCGTCGTGGAGGAACATCGGCTAAATGGAACCTCGATCCTGATTGTCTGTTCATTGGAAGGCGGGCCAACATGAACAGATCGTCGCTTCATCTTCTCAAGGGTACAGGATACCTGATTTCCACGGTGAGCGTGATCCTGCTGGCGATCGTCAGTTGGGACGGCGCGTCGAAAAGTCCGTTGCTGATTGCTTGTCTGCTCGGCGGAGCCGCTACCTCGGTTATCGGCATGTTCTGCCGCTGGCTGTCCTACGAAATCGAGAAACGGCAGGAAGAACGGCGGTAAGGCCCGAGCCTGGCGACGAGGCCGTGTCAGTCTGAGCGGCGCAAGACCCGCGTGACAAGCAGAGTGATCAGGCTACCGAGGACAATCCATAGGACGATCCCGCCGCCGGATGCCCGAGGCGCCGCCGCGCCGACACTTGCACCAGCGTCGGCCGGCATCGTCGTCCCGGGTTTGGCCACTTTTTCGATATGGTGTGGCGCAGCCCGGTCGGTTGCAATCGCGACGACCGGCGCGAGGTCGCGCCGGCTGCCGCGCCGTACGGAATAGGCGCGGGTAATCTCGGCGCCGAAAAGAAAAATCTGTGCCGAATAATAGACCCAGACCAGCACGACCATCAGCGCGCCCGCCGCGCCGTAGGACGTCGCGATGGCGCTGGTGCCGATGTACCAGCCGATCAGCGATTTGCCGATGGTGAAGAGCAGCGCCGTGACCGCCGCGCCGATGCCGACATCGCGCCATTTGAGCGTGCGGTCCGGCAGGACCTTGTAGATCGCTGCAAAGAGCAGCGCGATCAGCACAAAAGAGACGATCGTGTTGACGCCGCTGACGATCACGCCACCGAACGGCAGGCGCCGGTTGATCAATTCGCTCAGCGCCGAGATCGCCGTGCTTGCCGCGAGCGATACCAGCAGCAGGAAGCCAAGCGCCGCGACGAGACCGAGGCTAGCCGCCCTCGCCCGCACCAGGCGCGACAGCGACACGCCATCGGGCTTCACCTTCCATATCTCGTTGAGCGACTGCTGCATTTCGCCGAAGACGCCCGAGGCGGTGACGAAAAGCGTGACCAGTCCGATGAGCGTGGCAAGCGTGCTTGACCAGCGCTGCGCCGCGCTCTCGATCGTTGCCTTCAGGAGGTCGGCACTTTGCGGCCCCATCACGCCCGATATCTCGGCCGAGAGCGCCAGTTGCGCGGCGTCATTGCCGATGACGAAGCCGGCAATCGCCACGACAATGAGGAGTATCGGCGCCAGCGAGGTCGTGGCGTAGAAAGCGATTGCCGCTCCGTGGCTCAGCGCATTGTCGGCGATGTAGCCGGCGACACTCTCCCGCAACAGCAGCCAGCCTTCACGAACCCAGCCCGGCATCGTCGCCTCATCTGTTTTGGACCTGCCCTTTGCCGCCAGGTCCGGCTGACGCGGTTCGCAAATCACAATCCCATGCCGGCACAATGGTTCCCAATGGGCGCGGGCACCGACGCCGGATCGCTAAAAACGGCCGCGTATTTGCAATCGGAAACAACGGATTTATATTTAGCTGACTAAGTGATTCATGGCACGGTGAACCGATGGCCAAGAAGAAGCACAGACGGTCGGCTTCCAGTGTTTCGGCGGCTTCCGACGCCGAGATCCTCGAAGCGGCTTATTTTGCCCGCAAATGCGGCCTCACGCGTGAGGAGGCATTGCAGATGATACGCGAGGCCCACAACCTGCCGGCCGTCAGCACGACCAAAGGCGCGAAGCGCAAGCATTGAACGCTTGTTGTAGAAGACGGGTCTCATTGACCCGTCTGCGGCGGAATTTCGCCCGGCTTGATCACCGGCATTTCGCTGCCCGTCGGGGGCGGCGGCGTCGCGTTCTTGTCGCCTGTCGGCGGCGGCTTCAGCACGCCGCCGCAATTGCCGAGTTTTTCCGACAGTTCATCCGTGTCGGCCTGCTGCTTCTGTTTCTGCTGCTGGTCGTTGGCGTCGGGCTTGGCCTGACAGTTCTGCGCCTGCTGGTCGTTCGGCTGGGCGGCATTCTGGGCCACCGCCGGCAGGGCCGGGATCAGGGTGACGGCTGCAATGAGAAGCGCTTTTTTCATGAGATCCTCCTCATGGGTGTCAGTAACCCCCGATGATCGGCAGGATTTCGCCGGTGATGTAGCTCGAGCATTGCGGCGAGGCCAGGAACACATAGGCCGGCGCGATCTCCTCCGGCTGGGCGGGCCGCTTCATCGGCGTCTTGGCGCCGAACTGCGAAACCTCTTCCGCTTGTTTTTCGGATGGGTTGAGCGGCGTCCAGACCGGACCCGGCGCCACCGCATTGACGCGGATGCCCTTCGAGATGAGGTTGCCGGAGAGAGCGCGGGTGAAGGCGTGAATGCCGCCCTTGGTCATCGAGTAGTCGACCAGTTCCTTCGAACCCTCGATGCCGGTGACCGAACCGGTGTTGATGATGGCCGAACCCGGCGTCATGTGCGGCACGGCTTCCTGAGCCATATGGAAATAGCCGTAGAGATTGGTTTTCAGCGTGGTGTCGAAATGCTCCTCGGTCAGATCGGCGAAATCGGCCGAGTGGATTTGAAAGGCGGCATTGTTGACCAGCACGTCGAGCTTGCCGAAAGCCTTGAGCGTTTCAGCCACCGCCTTGCGGCAGAAGGCGCGTTCGGCGACGTCGCCGCGCAAGGTGATGCAGCGCCTGCCCTCCGCCTCGATCGCGTGCTTCGTCGCCTCGGCATCGCGGTCCTCGCTGAGATAGGCGATGGCGACGTCGGCACCCTCGCGTGCGAACAGCACGGCCACAGCGCGGCCGATGCCGGAATCGCCGCCGGTGATCAGCGCGACCTTGTCCTTGAGCTTGCCCGACCCTTGCCAGAAGGGCGCATCATAAAGCGGCGCGGGCTCGATCGCCCATTCCTCACCGGGTTTGGAATGATGCTGCCTGGGGAAAGGCGGCGTGGGGTATTTGCGCGCGCCGGCCTGCATGGCACCCGGCGCTTCCGGCTTCGGCTTGCCGCGGTCCGTGGCATCGACCTTGCGCTGCACGCCGCGCTGCCTATTCGCGGTCTTCGCCGTGTCTGTCTTCTTGCCAGTGGCTGATTTCCTGGCCGTGCCGGTTTTCGTTCGGCTGCTGGTCGGCATGGTGGTCTCCTTTCGGAGGACAACGCATGCCAACGGAAAAGGTTGGCCCTTGGATCGCCGCACCTGGCCGAGATGCCTGCGCGTACATCAAAGTTAAATGCGGCTGCCCGGCCGCGGTGCTAACGCTTGGTCACTGGGGGACTCTTCAGGAGGAGTCCACATGGACGTTCGAACTCTCATCGGCAGTCTCTCGGCCGCAATGCTGCGCCGGCGCGCGGCAGCGCCGCCAGTCCCCGTCAGGGTGATCCGCGCTTCGCTGGCCGAGGTGCCGCTCAGGCCGCGCCCACGTCCGCCGCACCGCCCGGCGCCGCCAGCCCGGCCCGCGAGCAATATGTAGCCTCGGATTTGCAGCTTCGGACCAGCCGGCCGGATGCAACCGACTGCCGAAGTCATCGTTTATGGCCATCCGCAATTTTTACGGTGAAACATGAAATCCACGCGTACGAACAGCCCGCTTTTTATTCTCGCCGCCGCCATGATTACGGCCGCGCCGTTTGTCGGTCTTGCCTGGCGCACGCGCGAATGGTTCGGATGGTGAAGGACCGATGAGCCGTTTTCTGCCCCTCACCATACGCTTCGTCAGCGGTGGCACGATGGTGGTCACCACCGTCGCCGAGGCCAAGAAGGCGCTCGGAGGCGCATGGAAGAACAAGGAGGCGCCGGCCTATCTCAAAGCGGCCCGGCTGGTGGACGACGCGATCGCCGGCACCTGCCGTCCGGCCATCGCCTTTGCCGCCTTCAAGAAGGTCGCCGCGCAGCAGGGCCTGCTGAGGCCTGCCCAGCCGAGTGCTGCCCTCACCATGCTGGATGAGCTGTGGTCGCGATCCAAGACCCCGCGCAGCTAGATGCCTATCTCGGCTCGCGCGTCATGCTGAGATAGGTTGGATCGAATTCGGCGATCGCAACCAGCCGCTCCCAGTCGAGGATCGTGATCATATGGTTCGTCCAGTTGACCACGTTCATGCGGCGCAGCGTGCCGATGACCCGGTTCATATGGACGACGGAGAGGCCGAGCACGTCGGCGAGCTCAGCCTGCGACAGCGGCAGATGGAAGCTCATCTCGCGGGTCTTTTTCACCACCTGCAGCCTGACGAACAGCTCGCATATCAAATGCGCGAGATGAGAGGTCTTGGAGCGGCGTCCCATGGCCACGATCCATTCGCGATGGATGGCGCCATCGACCAGCGTGTTCAGCCACAACAGCCGGGTAAGGTGCGGCGCCTGCTCGGTAATCGTCTTGAGCTTGCTATGCTCCGCTGCGGCGACATGGCAGGGAGATAGCGCGACGATGCCATGGTCCATCGTCTTCAGCAAAAACGCATGAAGGTCGACGAAATCGCCCGCGACCTGCAGCGAGGTGAACTGGCGGCCGCCCTGCTCCAACACCTTGTAGCGGGCGGCAAACCCGTCGATGATGAGCGTACTGTAGATCGGCCGCGTGCCTTCCGTGGCGATATCCTCACCGGCGGCGACGTATCTTTCCAGCGACATGGCGCCGGCGAGCAGCGCCTTCTCTTCTTCTAACAGGACGTCATGCTGGCCGAGGTTGAGATAAAGCGATTCCAGCATCGGCGCTTCTCCATGCGCAACAGCTAACGCCGCAGGGCTGGGCCGGTTGCAGGCGGCCGCGCAGCAAGGGCCGGCGCGCCGCGGATTCCGCTGAGGATCAACCGCTTGGAACCATGATCGGGGCCAGGGATTGAACTTGCCAAACGCCCGGAGTGCTTCATCGATGGAACGCTACTATTTCGACCTCCATAACGCCGAGCATGGCCAGGTTGACGAGCACGGGCAGCTTTTTGCCAACCGCGAGCGTGCCCGTCTTGAGGCGTTGCGCATCCTGCACGACATTGCCCGCGACGAGGCGCCCGGGACCGAACAGTTGAAGATTACCGTGAAGCTGCGCACCGCGAAGGAGCAGATCTTCGAGGCGTCGCTGACGCTGGACTCGGCCTGGAAGTGAGGCCTTTGCCCTCAGCATCGCATCCCGCCGGAGGCAAGCATGTTCGCCGATTTTGATACATTGGAAATAGACACCGGCGAGGCGCGTATCTTCGCCCGCCATGGCGGCAGCGGGCCCGGCCTGCTCCTGCTGCACGGCTTTCCCGAAACGCATGCGATGTGGCGCGACGTTGCGCCCAGCCTGGCGCGGGATTTCAGCGTCGTCTGTGCCGATCTGCGCGGTTATGGGCAAAGCTCCTGCCCGCCATCGGCCGCCGACCATGCGCCCTACGGCAAGCGCGCCATGGCTGCCGACATGGCGGCGCTCATGGGGGACCTCGGCTTCCGACGTTTCCTGGTCGCCGGCCATGATCGCGGCGGGCGCGTCGCCTACCGGCTGGCGCTCGATTATCCGGACCGCGTCGAGAAGCTCGCCGTGCTCGACATCGTCCCTACCGCCGAGGTCTGGGACCGGGCCGATGCCAGGCTGGCGCTAGGCTTTTGGCCGTGGTCGCTGCTGGCGCAGCCCGAGCCGCTGCCGGAGACGATATTGGCGGCGACGGCCGGAGCAATCGTCGACAATGCGCTTTCCGGCTGGGGATCCGCAGCCGACGCGTTCCCGCCCGGCGTGCGGCAGGCTTATGTCGCTGCGCTGCGCGATCCGGCGCATATCC
Organism: Mesorhizobium sp. B2-6-2; assembly: GCF_006440615.1. Classification (NCBI taxonomy): domain Bacteria; kingdom Pseudomonadati; phylum Pseudomonadota; class Alphaproteobacteria; order Hyphomicrobiales; family Phyllobacteriaceae; genus Mesorhizobium; species Mesorhizobium sp. B2-6-2. Next base: position 174,700 of record NZ_VFUG01000010.1, read on the forward strand.
ACGCCATCTGCGAAGAGTATCGCGCGGCGGCTTCGCTCGACCGGCTGCACGACCATGCGGACCGCGAGGCCGGCCGGCGTATATCCTGCCCCGTGCTGGCGCTGTGGAGCGAGCATGGCGCGCTGGCCGAATGGTATCGGGACGAAGACGGACCGCTGGGCATATGGCGGAACTGGGCCGACGATGCCAGCGGCGGGGCGATGCCCGGCGGCCACTTCTTTCCGGAGGAATCGCCGATCGAAACGGCGGCCACGCTCGACGCCTTCTTTTCCGGAAGATAGAGAACCTCTCCGGCAGATGGCGCCGGCCGGCCAAGCGGCCGGTCGGCCTGGCTCACATCAGCATCAGCCAGAGCAACGGCAGGGCCGCCAGGCCGATCGCCATTGCGATGAGCGCGCCATGGCCGAGACGCTCGGCGCGCCTGGCAATCTCGGCGACCTCGTTCTCGTCGTTGATGATGTCGAGGAACGAAAGATCGGCAAGGGTGGTACGCTGGTTGTCGTTGGCAGGCAGGCTTTCGGCATCCTGCCGAGCGGGCTTTGCAGAGGTATAGGTCAAAACGTCGTCTCGCTCCGAGGTCGGCTGCGCGGCCTTCTGTTTATGAATAACGGTGCCCGCCGGAATTGCGCGGGGCTGACCGGCGGGCACCATGATAGCCGGCGATGGAGGGGGCTTTCTCGTCGGCCGCTCACCAATTCGCAAAAAGAGATTTGGTTGCACAAGCCAGCCCAATGCGCTGGCCGGATCGGACTTCAGTCTGACGAGTCACAAAATGTTTCGACCGGAACATCGGTTGCCGGCGCCTGTTGCCCTTACTCAGGGATGTTGGACGCGTCCTTGAATCACCCTCAAGAAAATCCGAACCAACGGAGAATTCGACATGCCCAATCAAGGCGGAACCCACGAACAGCACGTCAAAGCCGGCCAGCAGAGCCACAAGAACCGCGAAGACCAGCATCGCGGCAGCGGGCAGCAGCAGGCCGAGGACCGCAACATGGGTCAGCGGAGCGCCGGCCAGCACCGAGGTGGCAGCGGCAACTTCGCCGAAGACCGCCAGCGCGCCTCCGAGGCCGGCCGGAAAGGCGGTCAGCGCTGAATTCAAATGGCGTCCGTGTCCTTCACGGACGCCATTTGAACTGCCCGCGGGCTCGACCCCGCGATGGAACTTCTGCCCCGCCCTCCAGTTCCTCTTCAGTCGGTTGCCCAGGCTGCCGTCGCAGGATGTTTGAACGGAGGCATCAATGTCGCTGCAAACGCTTCATCCCGAACAGGTGGATGAGACCCGCATGCAAGCCTACTCGACCTTCGGTCCGTTGCTGATCCAAGCTCTGGCGCAGAAACTTGGGCACTGCCAGGGCATGCGCGAGTTGGACAAGCTCGAACAATCGCTTGTTCGCCTGGTCGAGGAGACCGACGTCGCCGCCCCGCACGGCGAGGAGATGAAGGAATTCGCCGTCGAACTCGTCGTGTCGACGCTGCGCAATGTGCGCGAGCATCCCGACGCCAAGCAGGATCTGGAAGAGATCGACGGACGTCGCGCCGAAGGCCGTTCGGAAGACCCGGATACGCTGGAGGAGCAGTTGCAGTCCGGCCTTGAGGACTCCTTTCCGGCAAGCGATCCGCCGGCCGTGGTCTCGACCGCGATCACCGGCGGCTCGAAGGACATCGTCGGCACCGACGAGGTGCTGCGCCGCAAGAAGGAAGCACGCCGCAGGCAGTTCCAGACAGCGAACTGATACGGCGGAAATCGAAGGAGGCCTGCGATGACCCAGGCGAACGACAATATACCGAACCGGCCGGGCGCCGCCGATGCGCCGGCGACCGGCAATTTGCCGACCAAGGGCGGCGACGATCCCGATGTGCGCTTCCTGGCGGAGCACACCGATCTTTCGCCGAAGCAGGCGCGGGAGTTGATCCGCGAGCACGGGCACGACCGCGACAAGCTGCTCGAGATAGCACGGACCATGAAAGCGGAAGGCTGACGGTTCTCCGAGGACGGAGGGCAAACGGCCTTCTCGAAAGCGAGGTTAAGATGAGCAATTCACCCAATACCGGACGTCCCGGAACCTCCGATCAATGGCCCCGCTGGGAGGGCCCGAAGGCCAACAAGCCGCGCGGCTATCTCCCGGCCAAGGATGATCCCGACGAGGATCGCGACGCGGCCGACGAGAACAACAAGGATCCGGAACGGTCCGATCTCGGCGACGTCGCCAAGAAGAAAGGTTCCTGAGGGCGATTTCACTCAGCGCAACAAGGAGCAAGCAAATGCCACGTGGCGATAAATCGAAATACACCGACAAGCAGGAACGCAAGGCCGACCATATCGCCGAAGGCTACGAGAAGCGCGGCGTGTCCGAGAAGGAAGCCGAACGGCGCGCCTGGGCGACCGTCAACAAGGACGACGCCGGCGGCAAAAAAGCAGGCGGCTCCGGCCGCGGCAAGCACACCGGCCATCCGGCGGCGCATAAGGGCGGGAAGGCTGGCGGCAAGGCTTCGGGCGAGCGATCCGCGGCCGCGCGCTCCGCTTCCGCGAAGAAGGCAGCGGCCACGCGCAAGCGCAACGCGGAGCACCACGCCCATCATTGAGGACTTTGCCTTCTCCCCTTGTGGGAGAAGGCAAGAGCCTCACAGCGGCATCTCCGAGGTCTGCTTGATCGTCTGGCTTGGCACATCCGTCTTGACGTTCTGCACGCCCTTGATGCGGCTCAGGTGCTCCGACTGGAAGCGGCGGTAGTCGTCGATGCCGGCCGCCACGATCCGCACCATCGCGTCGCAGTCGCCCAGCATCAGATAGCACTCCATCACTTCGGGGAATTTCGCCACCTCGGCGGCGAAATGCTCGATCGTGTCCTCATCCTGCTGCTTCAGCCAGATGCGGGTGAAAAAGGTCTGGCCGCGGCCGATCTTGGCCGGGTTGAGCACCGCGACGTAGCGATCGATGACACCCGTCTCCTCCAAAAGCTTGACGCGCCGCAGGCAAGGCGACGGCGAGAGGCCGACTTCCTTGGCCAGATCGTTATTGGCCATGCGCCCGTCGCGCTGCAAGGCGCGCAGGATGCGCCTGTCGATCTCATCCAGCTTCATAGTGCCAGATTCCAATCTTTTGCTCTAATTCGCCATTCAATGCTAAATTTTGGCAGAAACGGGGCATCTTCGCAACCCGATTGCGAGGCAATTCGGCTATAGTGCCCCACCGATAGCAACCCACAACCGAGCGGGAGAACGGCGGCCGCGAGGCCAGCCGAAAGCAAAGCCATGAGCATTTCCGAGATCGCCCTCGCCGAGGGTCAAAGCACCGATGGACGCGGCGGCGAGTTCCGGCGCGGGCTCGCCGCTTCGACGCCGGTGCTGCTCGGCATCATCCCTTACGCGCTGGTGCTCGGCGCGCAGGCCGCGCAGAAGGGCCTGAGCGTGGCCGAGGTGCCGCTGATGACCGGCCTCAATTTCGCCGGTGGCTCCGAGTTCGCCGCGATCCAGCTCTGGACTTCGCCGCCGCATATCCTGTTGATCGCCGCCATCACCTTTCTGGTCAACAGCCGGCATTTTCTGATGGGCGCCGCACTTGCGCCGTTCATCAACCATCTGCCGAAGCGGCAGGTTTTTCCGGCGCTGTTCCTGATGTGCGACGAGAGCTGGGCCGTAGGCCTTGCGGATGCGCGGCGGCGCGCCGACGCCGGCATGCGGCCGGCCTTCAGCCCGGCCTTTTATTTGGGCGCCGCCCTGCCCTTCTACCTCGCCTGGGTGGCGTTCACGACCTGCGGCGCGGCACTCGATCCGGTGCTCGGCGACGTCGAGACATACGGTTTTGCCTTGGCTTTCCCGGCTGTGTTCCTGGTGTTGCTTCGGGGCATGTGGACGGGCTTTGCCGCGGCGCGGCCCTGGCTGGTCAGCCTGGCGGTGGCGGCGCTCACCTATCTCGTCGTGCCCGGCGCCTGGTATGTGGCGGCCGGTGCGCTGTCCGGCCTGGTGGCCGCGTGGTTCCTGGCAGGTGAGAGATGATCGATCCGATGACCGTGCTCGCCATCCTGGCGATGGCCGGCGTGACGTATCTCACCCGCATCGGCGGCTATGTGGTGCTGAGGAACCGCGCGCTCAGCCCACGCGCCACGGCGGTGATGAAGGCCGCGCCCGGCTGCGTGCTGATCTCAGTGATCGCGCCGGATTTCGTCTCGAAGAATCCGGCCGATCTGGCGGCACTTGCAATCACGGTGCTAGCGGCGACACGGCTGTCGATGCTGCCGACAGTGGTGATTGGGGTGGCTTCGGCGGGCGTGCTGAGGTGGATGGGTGGCTGATCTCCCCCGAGGAGGAGATAGTTTAGCCGGCCCGCATCCCCCACGCGCCGCCCGTCGCCCTTGCCACGATCGCTTCCAGCGGCTCGGGCCGGTGCAGGAAATAGCCCTGGCCATAGGCAACGCCCATGCCCATGAGGATTTCCAGCGCGTTTTTTTCCTCGATCTTCTCTGCCACCACGGCAGCGCCCATCGAGCGGGCGATGCCGGTGATCGCCGAAACGATCTCGCGGTCGAACCGGCTTTCGGCGATGTGCTCGACGAAGGAGCCGTCGATCTTGATGGCATCGACGGGAAAGCGCCTGAGATATTCGAACGAGCTCATGCCGGCGCCGAAATCGTCGAGGCTGACGCGGCAGCGGCGTTGCCTGGCCTTGCGCACGAACTCGGCCGCGGCATCGAAATTGGTGACGGCGGCGGTTTCTGTGATCTCGAAGCCGATCGCCGACGCCGGCGCGCCACTGTCGGCGATCGCCTCGTCGACGAACTCCCAGAGCTGCGGATCGGAAAGCGTCTGCGCCGACAGGTTGAAGTCGAGCGAGATGGCGCCCGCGCGCATCGCCTCGCCGTGGCGCGTCAGCGCGGCGCGGATGATCCAGCGGTCGAGCCGGGCGGCAAGGCCGAAGCGTTCGGCGACCGGCATGAAACCGCAGGGCGGGATCATGTTGCCGCTACGGCCCTCGAGCCTGGCCAGCACCTCGACATGGCGGCTGTCCTCCCATGGCTGGCCGAGCCGGTGGATCTCCTGGCCGAACAGCTTCAGCCGGCCATCCTCCATTGCATCGACCAGGTCTGCCGCAAGCCGCGCGGCGTTGAGGCCGCCGGCGCCCGACGCCGTTTCCGGCGAGAACACCGCGAAGCGGCCACGGCCGCCGGCCTTGGCGGCGTAGCAGGCATCGTCGGCGCAGGCGAGCGCGTCGGCCACGCTCATGGTGGGGTCGCGCACGAAGGCGATGCCGATGCTGGCGGCAAGCCTGCGCGAGGTGGCGGCAGAGCCGGGATCGGCGTCGTGCACCGCGGCAAGCACCGCGCGGGCAAGGCGCTCGGCGCAGGCGTCATTGCAGTTCGGCACCAACAGCGCGAATTCGTCGCCGCCGAGGCGCGCCGCCTGCCCCGACGCGGGCAGGCTGGCGAGGATGCCCGCCGCGACGCTCTTCAGCGCGAGGTCTCCGGCGGCATGGCCGGCATAGTCGTTGAGCGCCTTGAAGTAGTCGAGGTCGACATAGAACACGGCAAGCGGCAGCCGCCCGGCCATGGCGATGTTCTCGGCAAGCAGCCGGTCGAAGGCCGAACGGTTGAGCAACCCGGTCAGCGCGTCGTGACGCGCGGCGAAGGCAAGCTCCTCGGCGCGCGTCTTCTCCTCGGTGATGTCGCGCACCGTGCCCAAAATCTGGCCGGCCGAGCCGACGCCGGCAATGAAACGCACCAGCGACTCGAGATGGCGGACCTGGCCGTCACGCAGGACTATCCGGTATTGCGAGGCGACGACGCTGTTCGAGCCGGGGGCGATCAGATGCGCTCGCTCGGTAGCTTCCTTGTCGTCGGGATGAAGGTAGGTGTGCCAGAGGTCCGCCGTCACCTCATCGGTATCGGCAACCAGGCCGAAGATCTCGCGCGTGCGTGCGTCCCAATAGCTCTTCTTCGTACCGATATCGTGGTGCCAAATGCCGGTGCCGCTGGCGGCTATCGCGAGGCGGAAGCGGATATTGACCTGCTCGAGCGCCGCCTCGGCCTCTTTTTGCCGGGTGATGTCGGTCTGCACGCCCATCATCCTGAGCGGCTTGCCGTCGGCGTCGTGCTCGACAATGCCGCCGCGGTCGAGCACCCAGACCCAGTGGCCGTCCTTGTGGCGCAGGCGCAGCTCCGTCTCGATGGAATCGACGAGACCCGCAATATGCCGGTCGCCGCTTTCCTGCGCGCGCTGGCGATCGTCGGGATGGGTCAGCTTCAGCCAGAGATCGGGCGTGTTGGCGAGCTCGTTCGCCTCGTAGCCCAACATCTTCGACCAGGTCGGCGAATAGTAGCAATCGCCGGTCGACAAATTCCAGTCCCATAGACCGAGATGAGCGCGATCAAGCGCCAGCGCCCAGAACTTACCGTTGCGTTTGTCGTCGTCCGCCATTGCTTGTTCTTGCCATCCCGTCCCGGCAATATTGCATGAAAGCAGAGAAAAAAGGGTTACCGGGAGTGGTTCAGTTAATCTCCCTCCAAGAGGTCCCAAGAGGGGCAGATGGCCGGCAGGCCAGGGGGGCGTGAAGGATCGCGGCGTTGATTTTGTCGGGGTGGAGCTGGTCGCTAACCGGCTTGGCCGTGACTGCAAAAAACCGAAACGCCGGCGGGACAGCACCCCCCTCTGCGCTCGACCGCCGCCGCCAATCGCCTAGCCCACCGCCAACCTTCGCCTCACCACCGCCGCATGGAACCGCGCGCCGTGCAGCAGGGCCATGTCGTTGAAATCATAGGACGGGTTGTGCAGCGGTGCCGTATCGCCATTGCCCATGAAGACGAAGCAGCCAGGCACATGATCGAGGAAGCGGGCGAAATCCTCCGAGGCGGTCATGGGCTCAGCCGCGATGCGAACGGCATCGTCGGCCGCGACGCGAACAGCGTCGTCGGCCAGCACGGACCGGGCCGCCGCAAGCGCCTCGTCGACCAATGCGGCATCGTTGATCAACGGCACGAACTCGCGGGTGTAAGCGACTTCAGCCGCAACATTATAGGCCTGGGCCGTGCCGTCGGCGATGCGCCGCATCTCCTTTTCGATCGCGGCGCTCACCTCGGGCCTGAAACTGCGGCAGTCGCCGAGGATGCGCGCCATGCCGGGCAGCGTATTGCGGGTGCCGTCGGCGATGAGCTCGGTCACCGAGACGACGCCGATATCGGCGGGGCTCAAGCGCCGCGAGACGATGGTCTGGAGGTTGACGACGAGCGCGCAGGCGGCGACCAAGGTCTCCTGGCCGGCATGCGGCCGCGCTGCGTGGCCGCCCAGGCCCTTGAGCACGATCTCGAAATTGTCCTCGGCCGACATGACCGGACCGCTCCGGGTCTCGAAATGACCGATGGGCAGACCGGGCATGTTGTGCAGCCCAAAGATCTCCTCGAAGGGGAAGCGCTCGAGCAGGCCGTCGCCCAGCATAGCCAGCGCGCCCCTGCCCCATTCCTCGGCCGGCTGGAAGATGAAGCGCACCGTGCCGTCGAAGCCGCCCTCACCGGCAAGCAATTTCGCCGCGCCGAGCAGCATCGAGGTATGGCCGTCATGGCCGCAGGCATGCATGGTGCCCGGCATTTGCGAGCGCCAGGCTTGCCTGCCCTGCTCCGCGATGTGCAGCGCATCCATGTCGGCGCGCAACGCGATGGCACGGTTGCCTCTGCCTCGGGTCAGCGTGCCGACGACGCCGGTGCCGCCGACGCCTTCGGCGACCTCCAGGCCGAACTCCCGCAATTTCGCGGCGACGAAAGCGGCGGTGCGCTGTTCCTCGAAACCGAATTCTGGATGGGCGTGGAGATCGCGCCGCCACGCCGTCATCTCGCTGTGCAGTGCCTGCTGGTCGAGCTCAGCCATCGTCGCCCTCAAGTCTCTTTTCATGACGCAATTCCGGACGGAACGCTACGGCGAAGTCGCCGAGCCAACCGCCGCGTGCTTTTCCCGGAATTGCTCTCAGGCAGTCTGCAGGAACACCTCTGCCGGCGCCATCCCGACCAGCTCGGCAAAGCGGCCATGATCGGTGGCGCCCTCCGAGTTGACGACGAGCACGCGGGAGCCGGCATCGAGGCCTAACGCCGCACGCATCTGCCCGTCGCCCGCAGCGCGGACCAGTCCGGCGAGCCCGACGCCGCCGCTCTCGCCGGAGACGATGGCCGGATCGTTGCCCAAGGGCCGCGCCAGCCGCTTCATCACGGCGACGGCGTCCTCTTCTTCCACCGTCATGAAGGCATCGCCGACGCGCGCCAGCACGCGCCAAGCGACCAAGGACGGCTCGGCGCATTCGAGCATCGTCATCACGGTCGGCTGCTGCTGGGCGATCGTTACCGGACGTCCGGCCTCAGCCGAAGCGTAGAGGCACGCCGAGCGCCGCGGCTCGACCACCACCGCTTTCGGCCGCCTGGAGCCAAGCATGACCGCCATATGGCAGGCAATTGCCGCCGCGAAGCCGCCGACGCCAGCCTGCAGGAAAATATGCGTCGGTGGCTCGGCCAAGCGCCGCAGCGTCTCGCGCACGATCACCGTGTAGCCCTGCATGACCAGTCCGGGGACGCGCTCATAGCCCAGCCAGGACGTGTTGGAGACGATCTTCCAGCCGCGCTCGGCACCGACGCGGGCGACCTCGCGCACCGCATGGTCATAGCCGCCCTCGACCCGCACGATCTCGGCGCCGAGGCGGGCGATGGCCGCGACGCGCTCGGCGCTGACGCCGGCATGGACGAAGATCACCGAACGCGCACCGACAAGCCCGGCGCCCTGTGCCACGGATCGGCCATGGTTGCCGTCGGTGGCGCAGACGAAGATCATGCTCGACGCGATCCCGCGCACTCTCGGCTCGCCGATCTCGGAGACATCGACATCGCGACCGAGGCGCTTGCCGGCCTCTTCCAGCACCAGCCGCATGACGGCATAGGCACCGCCCAGCGCCTTGAAGCTGCCAAGGCCGAGACGCTGGCCTTCATCCTTGACATGAAGTGCCGCGACGCCGAGGTGATCGGCCAGCGCCGGCAAGGCGTGCAGCGGCGTTTCGGCATGATTGTCGCGCGCCTTGAGGTAACGCTCGGCCCGCTCGCCCCCCGCGATGCCGAGCGACTCGGCATCGGCGGCAACCAACGGCTGGTTGTGTTCGGGACGTTGGTTGAGAAGCAGCATGCTAGTCTTCCTGCGAGGCACTGAACTCTGTCGGCGGGCGCGATTCGGGCGCGATTTTGGATGCTTTATTTGGCTAAGTGATTGAAGTTTGTTTCGATTGGATGTCGCCGGATATTCGCTTCGGGACGACCAGATACAGCCAACATGACTATTTTTGGTGGTATTTCACCCCAGCGGCACGCCTATCTGGGTTCCTCCCGCGATCAGTCGCCCGCCAGCCGGGCGGCGACGCTAAGCAGGATGTTGGCGCCGGCGACCAACTCGTCGGGAGCGGTGAACTCGGCGGGGTTGTGGCTGATGCCGCCCCGGCTCGGCACGAAGATCATCGCGGACGGCGCGATGCGCGCGATCATCTGCGCGTCGTGGCCGGCGCCCGAGGTCATGCGCCGGCACGAAAGGCCGGCCGCCCTGGCGCCATCCTCGATCAGCGAAACGATGCGGGCATCGAAGGTCACCGGCTCGAAACGCGCCAGGCTTTCGGCATGGACGGTGACGCCGGCGCTTGCGGCCAATTTGTCGAGGAAGGCGGCAAGCGCCGCCTCCTCTTTGCGAAGATGCGTTTCGTCGGGATCGCGCAGGTCGATGGTGAAGATCGCCCGCGATGGGATGACGTTGATGGCGTTCGGCTCGAACGCGATGGTGCCGACGGTGGCGACAGTGCGCGTCGACGAGGCGCCGGCCCGGTCCGCCAAGAAGCCGATCACGCGGGCGGCGGCGACGCCTGCGTCCTTTCGCATCGACATCGGCGTGGTGCCGGCATGGTTGGCCTCGCCGTCGATGGTAACGCGCTGCCAGGAAATGCCCTGCAGGTTCTCGACCGCGCCGATGGCGATGCCCTCGCGCTCGAGCACCGGCCCCTGCTCAACATGCAGCTCGACATAGGCATGCGGCTTGAGGAAGCCGGGCCGATGCCGACCGGCATAGCCGATGCGCTCCAGCTCCTTGCCCAGCACCGTGCCGTCGGTGCCGACCGAGGCCAGCGCTTCCTCGAGGTTCCGACCGCCGGCAAAGACCAGCGAGCCCATCATGTCGGGCGAGAAGCGCACGCCCTCCTCATTGGTGAAGGCGGCAACCACGATCGGGCGCGCCGGCGCGAAGCCGGCTTCCCTCAGGCTCTCGATCGCTTCGAGGCCGGCAAGCACGCCGTAGCAGCCGTCATAGATGCCGGCGTCGATCACCGTGTCGATATGCGAGCCGAGCATGACCGGCGGCTGGTCGCTATTGGCATCGTTCCGCCAGATGCCGAAAATGTTGCCGATGCGGTCGACGGCGACCTCGAGCCCTGCCTCTTCCAGCCAGCCGACGAGGCGGTTGCGGCCGAGCCGGTCCATCTCTGAGGCGGCGACGCGGACCAGCCGCCCCTGCGCATCGCGGCCGATAGTGCCGAGCTCCTGGATACGGCCGAGAAGCCGGTCGGCGTTGATCATCAGATTGCTCATGCCGGCAGCCTCGCTTGCGCGACGTCTTGCGGCGCCATTCCGACCAGCTCGGCATAGCGGCCGGGATCGGTCGCGCCTTCGGAATTGATGATCAGCACGCGGGAATGGGCATCGAGGCCAATCGCCGCGCGCATCTTGTTGTCGCCGGCAACGCGGATCAGCCCGGCGAGCCCTGCCCCGCCGCTCTCGCCCGAGACGATCGCCGGATCGCTGCCGGCAGGTCTCGCCAGACGGTTCATCACCGCGATGGCATCTTCCTCGTCCACGGTCATGAAGGCATCGCCGATCCGCGACAGCACGCGCCAGGCGACCAGAGACGGCTCGTAGCATTCGAGCATCGCCATGACCGTGGGCTTGCTGTGCGCGATCGTGACCGGACGTCCGGCCTTGGCCGTCTCATAGACGCAGGCCGCCCGCGCCGGCTCGACCACGATTGCCTTCGGGCGATCCTCGCCAAGCATGATGGCGAGATGGCCGGCGACCGCCGCGGCGAAGCCGCCGACGCCGGCCTGAAGGAAGACGTGGGTGGGCGGCTGCGGCAAGCGCCTCAGCGTCTCGCGCACGATCACCGTGTAGCCCTGCATCACAAGCCCGGGTATGCGCTCATAGCCCGGCCAGGACGTGTCGGAGACGACGGTCCAGCCGCGCTCGGCGGCGACGCGGGCGGCTTCCCTGACCGACTGGTCGTAATCGCCAGCGACACGCACTATCTCGGCGCCGAAGCGGGCAATGGCCGCCACGCGCTCGTTGCTAACGCCGGAGTGGACGAAGATGACGGAGCGCGCGCCGACGAGGCCGGCTCCCTGAGCCACCGAGCGTCCATGATTGCCATCGGTCGCGCATGCGAAAACCATGCCGGCGGCGATCGCCTTGACCTCAAGGTTATGCAGTTCCGCGACGTCTACGGCGCGGCCGAGCCGCCTGCCGGCCTCCTCCAGCACCAGATGCATGACGGCATAGGCGCCGCCGAGCGCCTTGAAGCTGCCGAGGCCGAGGCGCTTGCCCTCGTCCTTGACATGCAGCGCGCTGATGCCGAGTTCGCCCGCCAGCGCCGGCAAGGCAAGCAGCGGTGTCTCGGTATGATTGTCGCGCGCGGCAAGGAAGCGTTCCGCTTCGTCGGCCCCGGCGAGCCCAAGCGTCGCGGCGTCTTCCTCGGTCAGCGGCTGGCGATGGTCCGGGTGGCGGTTGAGCAGCAACATGGGTTTCTCCGTCTTGATGACCGAAATTTATTGCAGGCCAGGCGAGAAAGGCGCTCTGTTTTGGTGCCTGAATTGCAAGTTTGTTTCGTTTGGAGCGCTGCCATGTCCATTTCGCCCGAACTCGACGCCTTCGACCGCGCCATCCTCGCCATCCTGCAGAAGGACAACGCCACGCCGCAGCGCACGATCGGCGAGAAGGTCAACCTGTCGGCGCCGGCCGTGCAGCGGCGCATCAAGCGCATGGAGGAGACCGGCGTCATCCGCGCCAATGTGGCGCTGGTCGATCCGGCCAAGGTCGGCCACCCGATCACGATCTTCGTCGAGGTGGAGGTGGAGAGCGAACGCGCCGAGCTCATCGACGCCGCCAAGCGCGGCTTTGCCCAAGTGCCCGAAGTGCAGCAATGCTACTACGTCACCGGCGAGGCCGATTTCATCCTGGTCGTCACGGTGGCGACGATGGCCGATTACGAGGCGCTGACTAGGCGGCTGTTCTTCGAGAACAACAATGTCAAAAGGTTTCGCACGTTTGTCGCCATGGACCGGGTGAAGGTCGGGATGGCGGTGCCGGTGGGGTGAGGCGTCGTAGCTGCCGACCTCCCCTACAAGGGGGAGATCGGCTGTTGTGCTGGCTTTCGCCAATCTCCAACCTCTACTGGGTCGGCGACGCCGCGTGTTCGCACGACACTTTCGGGTTCATGTCGGCGAAGGTGCCGGTCGGGTTGCCTTTCCAGGCCCAGACATGCAGTTCGTAGAACTCGCCCAGGCCGTAGCGGTTGGGCGCGCTGTTGAAGTTGAACAGCTGGCCGTCGAGCGACGCGGGCCCCTTCGAGGTGATGTATTCGACCGCCACCAGCTTCAGCGTGCCGTCGGCCATCGGCTCGTACATGACCGCTTCCGGACGGGCGATATCGATCTTGTCGTCCTTCAGATACTGGCCGTTGACATAGTGGATGCCCATGGCGCCGCCGGTGATACCACTGGCGCAAGGAATGGACGCATAGCCCTCCGCCGTGGCAGCCTTGACGTCAAGAAACCGGCTGTTGGCCGCTCGCACCTTGTCGGCCAGCGGGTTGGCGCCGGACACCGATGCAGCCGCGTCCTGATGCGCCTGGGCGAAGGTCGTACAGGCCGTCAGCGCGGCCGCTGCCATGAGCAGCCTGTTACAAAAGTTTGGTGTCATGTTCATTCCGTTCTTCCTGAAAAGCACGGCTGGCCGGCGGCCGAAAATACGGCGGCGCGACAGGCAAGCGCCGTGGCTGTTTGTGCTTGATGATCCCGGTTTGGATGCGGCGGCTGCCGATCATCCCTTCGGCAGGTACGAAATCGTTCCGGCCAGATCGGTGTTGTCGATCAGCTGAAAGCGGCTGTCGCTGCCGCCCTGGCGGGCCGACACGAAGGGGGCGTAGGCCGGATCATTGGTGAAGGCGTGCGCCGCCGCTTCCGATGGAAAGGCCATCAGCGCGATCAGCGTCGTGTCGAGCGGCTTGCCCTCGAGCGTCCTCACATTGCCGCTGCGCGCCAGATATCTGCCGCCGTGCTTGTGAACGAGGTCGTGCACGGTCGCGGCGTAGTCCGGTATCCATTTCGGATCTTTCACCTTGATATCCGCGATAAGGTAAGCGGTCATGGTCATTCTCCTGGTTGCTGCGCACAGGCATATCCCGTGCGTCGGCCAAACGGCTCGCACGGCAGGGCTCGCGCCAACCAGTCCTGGATCTGTACCGGGCCGGTACAGTTTCTGTACTCGCCGCTTCATTCATGAAGGTCTAATGTCCGGCCAACTTTGAGGAGGCGCCGATCATGACCCAGCACGGTTACAAGCAGTTCTGCCCGCTATCGATGGCCGCCGAGGTGCTGTGCACCCGCTGGACGATGGTGTTGATGCGCGAGCTGGTGGCGGGCTCGACCCGCTTCAACGACCTGCGACGCGGTGTGCCGAAAATGTCGCCGACCCTTCTGTCGCAACGGCTGAAGGAGCTGGAGCTGGCGGGGATCGTGGAGCGCCGGGAAGTCCCCGGCGAGAAGGGTATCTTCGACTATCGGCTGACCGAGGCGGGACGCGACTTGCGCCCTGTTGTCGAGGCAATGGGCTTTTGGGGACAGAAATGGGTCGAGTCCCGGCTGTCGTTGAAGAACCTCGATCCGTCGCTGCTGATGTGGGATATGCGGCGCAATCTGAACCCCTCGCCGCTGCCCGAGGGAAGAACCGTGATACAATTTCTGTATCAGGATCTGCCGGCCTCGAAACGCTCGTGGTGGCTGATCGTCGAGAAGCATGGCGAGGTCGATTTATGCTGGTACGATCCGGGTTTCGAGGTGGACCTCTACGTCTCGACCGATCTCCACACGATGACCGCAATCTGGATGGGCGTGCTGACTGTCGAGAAGGCCGGCGTGAAGGTCGTCCTGACCGGCGACAAGGCCATTGGCAGGAAGATGCAAAGCTGGCTCGGGCTCAGCCCGTTCGCGGTCGAACCCAAGCGGGCGGCATAGCCGGGCACCACCTTGCTGTCGAACGTTTATGGCTATGGACCGGGTGAAGGTGAGCTGGAAGTGCCCGCGGGCGCACCTCGCTCAAGATAGTCCCTTCGAGGACCACTGAGGCGGTTTCGACAGGCAAAGCTCCGAAAGGATTCCCGGCAGATCTCGTTCGTGTCGCTCAACGGAAACTGTTCATGTTGGACAACGCTGCCGAACTGGCCGACCTCAAGGTTCCCCCGGGAAACCGGCTTGAAGCGCTGAAGGGCGATCGCGCCGGTCAATACTCGATCCGTATCAACGACCAATTTCGCGTTTGCTTTCGGTGGACGGATGGTGGAGCGGACGATGTAGAGATCACCGACTATCACTAGCTGAACCAACCAGCTCTATCCGACAGGAGCGGAACCAAATGATCAATCTCGACAAGCCTATCCATCCCGGCGAGATATTGAGGGCCGAGTTCCTCGAGCCACTCGACCTGAAACCCTACACCGTGGCGAAGAAGCTACACGTCCCACGTACGCGTATCGAACGCCTTGCCAACGAGACCACGCCTGTTACGCCAGACACCGCTTTGCGCCTGGCAAAGTTCTTTGGGACGACTCCGCAGTTCTGGATGAACATGCAGGCCAGCTATGACCTCGCCGTCGAGGGCACCTCCATACGGGATGAACTCAAAGAGATTGAGCGGTTCGGGGCGGCCGCAGCTTAGGAGTTCTTGCCGCCCGCCTGCCGCCTCAGCCACCGCGCATAGACCTCCCCGACAATCCCGCGCCGGAAGATCAGCACGCAGATCATGAAGATCAGCCCGGTGGCGATGGTCACCGGGAAGCCGGATGTCGCGAGCGTGTTCTCCAGCCCGACGACAAGGCCGGCGCCGACCGCCGGGCCGGCCATGGTGCCGATGCCGCCGAGCAGCGTCATCAGGATCACTTCGCCCGACATCTGCCAGGTGACGTCGGTGAGCGTGGCGAACTGGAAGACGATCGTCTTGGTCGCGCCGGCAAAGCCGGCGAGCGCGGCCGACATGACGAAGGCAGCGAGCTTATAGCGCCCGACGGAATAGCCGAGCGAAATGGCGCGGTTCTCGTTCTCGCGGATGGAGCGCAGGATCATGCCGAAGGGCGAATTGACGATACGCCAGATGGCGAAGACGCCGATGAGGAAGACGGCGAGCACGAAGAAATACATGTTCATGGCGACGTTGAGGTCCACGACGCCGAACAGGTGGCCGCGAGGCACGCCCTGGATGCCGTCCTCGCCCTCGGTGAAAGGCGCCTGGACGCAGAAGAAATAGAACATCTGCGCCAGCGCCAGCGTGATCATCGAGAAATAGATGCCCTGGCGGCGGATGGCGAGGAAGCCCATGACGAGGCCCATGCCCGCGGCACCTGCGGTGCCTAGCAGGATGCCGGCGTCTGGCGGCCAGCCCCAGGCTTTCACCGCATAGGCGCAGAAATAGGCCGCGCCGCCGAAGAAGGCGGCATGGCCGAAGGAAAGCAGGCCGGTGTAGCCCAAGAGCAGGTTGAAGGCGCAGGCGAACAGCGCGAAGCACAGCATCTTCATGACGAAGATCGGATAGATGACGAAGGGCGCGGCGATCAGCGCCACGATGCCCAGCACCACCAGCGCCCGTTCGAGCCTCACGGAAGCGGCGGCGCGTTCTGCGTGAAGGGTCGCCTCGCTCATCTCAGGCGTCCCTTCCGAACAGGCCGGCGGGCCTGAGCAAAAGCACGATCGCCATGATGACGAAGACGACGAGGTTCGAGGCCTCGGGATAGAAGACCTTGGTCAGGCCCTCGGCGAGGCCGAGCATGTAGCCGGTGACGATGGCGCCGAGGATCGAGCCCATGCCGCCGACCACGACGACGGCGAAGACGACGATGATCAGGTCCGAGCCCATCAGCGGGCTGACCTGGTAGACCGGAGCGGCGAGAATGCCGGCGAGCCCCGCAAGCGCCGCGCCCAGCCCGTAGGTGAGCGTAAGCAGAAGCGGCACGTTGACGCCGAAGGCCTGAACCAGTTCCGGGTTCTCGGTGGCGGCGCGCAGATAGGAGCCTAGCCTGGTCTTCTCGATCAGCAGCCAGGTGCCGATGCAGACGATGAGCGACGCCGCCACCACCCAGCCGCGATAATTGGGCAGGAACATGAAACCGAGATTGGTGCCGCCGGCGAGCAGCGCGGGCACGGCATATGGATTGCCGGAGACGCCGTAATAATAGCGGAACACGCCTTCGATGACCAAGGCGAGGCCAAAGGTGAAGAGCAGGCCATAGAGCGGGTCGAGGCGGTAGAGATGCGACAAAGCAAGGCGCTCGACCGCCATGCCGAACAGGCCGACGACAAGCGGCACCAGGACCAGCGCCGGCCAGTAGCCGATGCCCAAATGCACCAGCAGCAGATAACCAATGAAAGCGCCCAGCATATAGAGCGCGCCATGGGCGAAGTTGATGATGCGTAAGAGGCCGAAGATGACGGCGAGGCCGAGGCTGAGCATCGCATAGAAGGAGCCGTTGATCAGGCCCACCAAGAGCTGACCGAGCAAGGCCTGGATCGGGATGCCGAAGATCATGGTCATGGCGCCATCATACCCCCAGCACCTCGTGCAGCTTTTCGGTGTGCGCGGTCAGCTGGCCGACGGCAAAACCTTCCACCACCTTGCCGTGGTCCATCAGATAGAAGCGGTCGGCGATGCGGGCGGCGAAGCGGAAGTTCTGCTCGACCAGCAGGATGGTCATGCCGCGTTTCTTCAGCGTCGCCAGCAACTCGCCGATGCGCTGCACGATGACCGGCGCCAGGCCCTCCGTCGGCTCGTCGAGCAAAAGCATCTCGACGCCGGTCCGCAGGATGCGGGCGATGGCCAGCATCTGCTGCTCGCCGCCCGACAGCTTCGTGCCCTGGCTGTTGCGGCGTTCCTTGAGGTTCGGGAAAAGCTCGAATATCTCCTCAACGCTCATGCCGCCCTTGGCCACGACCGGCGGCAGGATAAGGTTCTCGTCCACCGTAAGCGTGGCGAAGATGCCGCGCTCCTCCGGCACGAAGCCGATGCCCTGATGGGCGACACGGTGCAACGGCAGGCGGATCAGGTCCTTGCCGTTGAAGGTGACGGAGCCCGTGCGCTTGCGGATCAGCCCCATGATGGCGCGCAGCGTCGTCGTCTTGCCGACGCCGTTGCGGCCAAGCAGCGTGACGGTCTCGCCGCGCATGACATTGAGGTTGACGCCATGCAGCGCATGGCCCTCGCCGTACCAGGCGTGGAGATCGCGCACGGCAAGCAGCGGCTCACCCATGCTCGGTTCCCATGTAGGCGACGCGCACACGCTCGTCCTTGCTGACGGCGGCGTAGTCGCCGGCCGCCAGCACCTGGCCGCGCTGCATGACGGTGATCCAGTCGCAGAGATCGGCAACGACGGTGAGGTTGTGCTCGACCATCAGCACGGCGCGGTCTTTTGCCAGCGCGCGGATGATGCCGGAGATCGTGCCGACGTCCTCATGCCCCATGCCGGCCATCGGCTCGTCGAGCAGAAGCACCTTCGGGTCGAGCGCCAAGGTGGTCGCGATCTCCAGCACGCGCTTGCGGCCATAGGAGAGATCGCCGGCGAGACGATGCGCGGCGTCATCGAGGCCGACGATGGCCAGCAGCTCGCGCGCCCTTGGGGTAAGCCGATCCAACGCCGAGACCGGGCGCCAGAACTGGTAGCCCAGCCCGCTTGGACGCTGCAGCGCCACGCGCACATTGTCGAGCACGGAGAGATGCGGAAAGATCGCCGATATCTGAAAGGAGCGCACGAGGCCCATGCGCGCCACTTTGGCCGGCGGCATGCGGGTGATGTCGGTGCCGAGCAATTCGATCCTGCCGCTGGTCGGCTGCAGGAATTTGGTCAACAGGTTGAAGATGGTGGTCTTGCCGGCGCCGTTCGGGCCGATCAGCGCATGGATCTTGGCGTGATGGAGGTCGAGGTCGACATCCTTCACCGCGACAAAGCCGGCGAAGTCGCGCCTGAGGCCGCGGGCGGAAAGCACCACCCGCGGCGTCTCATCCGTGCCGTCCGGACGGACAGCAGTGGCGGTGTCGAGCGTCACTTGGTGACGAGCGGGCAGCCGCTGTCTTCGGCCTTCATGAAGGCCTTGTCGCCCGGAATGGTCGCCAGATAGGTGTAATAGTCCCAGTCCTTCTTCGACTCTTCCGGCTTCTTGACCTGATAGAGATACATGTCGTGCACCATCGAGCCGTCGGCCTGCACCTTGCCGTTGGCGGTGAAGACGTCGTTGACCGGCATTTCATGCAGTTCCTTCGCCACCGCCTCGGTCTCGTCGGTGCCGGCCTTGTCGATGGCCTTCAGGTACTGCGTCACCGCCGAATAGGTGCCGGCCTGGATCATGTTCGGCATGCGGTTGGTGCGCTTAAAGAAGCGCTGGGCGAATTCACGGCTCTTGTCGTCGCGATCCCAGTAGAAGCCTTCGGTCAGCACCACGCCCTGCGCCGCCTGCAGGCCCAGCCCATGCACTTCGGCGAGCGTGAAGAGCAGCGCCGCCAACCGCTGGCCGCCGGCGACGATGCCGAATTCGGCTGCCTGCTTGATCGAGTTCGACGTGTCGAGGCCGGCATTGGCGAGCCCGACGATCTTGGCGCCGGAGGACTGCGCCTGGAGCAAGAAGGAGGAATAGTCGGTGGAGCCGAGCGGATAGCGCACTTCGCCCAGCACCTTGCCGCCGCTCGCCTCGACCAGCTTGGCGGTCTGGTCCTTCAGCGAATAGCCGAAGGCGTAGTCGACGGTGATGAAATACCAGCTGTCGCCGCCCTGCTTGACCAGTTGGCCGCCGGTGCCGACCGCTTGGGAGTGCGTGTCGTAGGCCCAATGGAAGCCATAGGGCGAGCACTGCTTGCCGGTGAGGTCAGTGGAAGCCGCCCCGGTGACGATGTCGATCTTCTTCTTTTCCTTGGAAAGCCCCTGGACGGCCAAGGCTACGGACGATGTCG
Source organism: Mesorhizobium sp. B2-6-2 (assembly GCF_006440615.1). Taxonomy (NCBI): domain Bacteria; kingdom Pseudomonadati; phylum Pseudomonadota; class Alphaproteobacteria; order Hyphomicrobiales; family Phyllobacteriaceae; genus Mesorhizobium; species Mesorhizobium sp. B2-6-2. The sequence continues at coordinate 193,947 of NZ_VFUG01000010.1, forward strand.
TGAGCTCCATGATCGCGTCGACCTGCTCGGTGTCGTACCACTGGCGCGCGATGTTGGAGGCAATGTCAGGCTTGTTCTGATGGTCGGCGCTGACGATCTCGATCGGCGCGCCCTGCACCTTGCCGCCGAAATCATCGACCGCCATCTTGGCGGCCTCGACCGACCACTTGCCGCCGAAATCAGCATAGACGCCCGACTGGTCGTTGAGGATGCCGATCTTGACCTTGCCGTCGGAGATTTCGCCAGCCGCGGCCGGCATTGCGGATGCCGCAAGGAGCGTGGCTGAGACGAGATAGGATGCTTTCACTGGTGGTTCCTCCCATGTGGCAACCACGGGAAACGCGGCTGCCTCGCGATGGTTCAACAGTTCCTTCGGATTTTGGATTGGAGCCTCGATCCCGCTCTGCCGCTCCTCCTCTGGCGGGCCCTCCTGTTTGCGGGCTGGGCCGCAGTGTGCCTTGGGTGCACGGGCGCGAGCCTAGCACCACATGTCGCAGGCCGAGAATGCTATTTTCGTAGCATGGAGGATTGCCAGGCGGCCTGGGCGGCTACCAATCAGGCTCTATTGCAGAATCCTCGGAAAGCCCAAGCGATTTTACCGGCAGGAGCGTGCGGATCGCAGCTTCTCTAAGAGGAGCGGGAAAAGCCTTGAGATAGTCGCGGTCAAGTGGAAGCTTCAGGTAGCTGTGAGAAATCGCCGCAGCCACCTCAGCCTGCTCGCGATCGCGGGTGGCCTTGACCGCGGATCGGTCGGGCCGCCTCGCGAGCCATGCCTTGTGAAGCGCAAATATCCTGGGGTCGACAGTCGGTATCTTTACGGGATAGCCGCGCTCATCGATGGCGATTGCCTCGGCCTTGGGCGCATTGATGAGCCATTGCAATCCGTCCATCGGGGCACCGTCGAGATCATCGGCAAGCGGCGTTATCGACGTCGGGGCATTGTCCTTGAGGACATTTCTCGTTTGCGGTCTAATGAGATCGACAAGATAACCATCCCGGTTTGTCGCCCTGAAGGCTCTGGGCTGGAGTGGCTTGAAGGACTGATCCACTTTGCGCAATACACCGATCAACCCGGATTGTGTTATCTTCTCGCCGGTCACGAAGCTGATCCGGCGGCGCGAGTCAAAGAGCAGATCGATGTCTCCGGTTGCCGTGAGGCCGCTCGCGATCTGCACACCGGCCAACGCCTCATAGGCGAACAGGGCATTCGTGCCGACGACAACCAACTGTCGTCCAAGGAGGTTCGTTTCGGCGCAGCGTCGCAATATCCGGGCAGCTATAGCCGGCACCCGCCCCAAGCCAATTGCGACATTGATCTTGGCAAGGCTGTTCAAGTGATCTGACAGGCCGGCCAGCAGGTCCTTGTTCCGTTCCCTGCCCTCGGAGAAAGCCGAAAATGATCTTTCCGTATCCTCGCTTCTGCGACCTAGCGAGCTTTCGGCTTGGCCGATCTTGCGCAGCAGGTATTCGGCGCCGTTCCGCTCAACCCAGCGCATGCTGCCCCGGAAGCGCCTTTGGTGCTCTTCGTTGGCGCCGAGCCAGCTCTCATAGACCTGCTGGGTATCTATGAGTTGGCGGCGCTGTTCATTTGTCAGCTCCCTAAGCATCCGTTTTCCACTCTACCGAGCCATTTCTAAATTAATAGTGGAAAATCGTTAAATAACAATGTCTTGCTTGCCATTTTCCACCATCACTCTCGAATTCCGCCATGATAGTGGAAAAATGCTTGAAAACAATAGCTTAAATCGTTTGCTATGAAACGACTTTCGCGATTGTCCTTTCTCACCAAGGCAGCCTTTTGCAGTCACGAAAAAAGCCGCCGGTCGGACCGTCGTCGCGCAAGGTCGCGGCCCAGACGATGCCGGCGGCGCCAGACACAATCCGGAAACAAGATTCAACAGTCGGGAAAAACTCGCGAAAAGAGCCGATGTCATAACGGTACCCGCAGCAGCCGACCACTCCGGCGCGCCACAACAGACATTGATCCGAACCCAAGGAATGCCGATTATGAAAAAGACCCTTCTTTCCGCACTCGGCCTCGCCGTCGCTCTCGCTTTCGCGGTGCCCGCCGCCAACGCCCAGACCACCACCACGACGAACACCGCTCCGGCGACGAGCACCACTGCTCCTGCCGCGACCACGGCCGCCCCGGCCGCTAACGAGACGGCGAAGGCCGGCGCCAATGGCCCGCACAAGAAGCTCAGGAAGCATCACCGTCATCACGCTCGCAAGCATCATCACGTGAAGAAGCACCACGTGCGCAAGCACCATGTGATGAAGAAGCATGTTGCGAAGAAGGCCGCATAAGGCCTGACGCGTTGCGACCTTCATGACCGGATGATCCGGAGCCGCTTGCTAAGGGTTCAGGATCATCGCTTCCCGAAAACGCCGCCCTCCCTCCCGGGCGGCGTTTTTGTTTGCGGTCTTAGTCGGGCAAACCGGCAACCACGTTTCGGAATCATGCCTACTTCTTCTGTGGGTGGATCGTTTCGCCGCGTGCCAGCATCGCCACCAGATCAGCAATCTTCTTTTTGCGGCCGGCTTCGGTCTTCATGTTGTGGATGCGGAAGGCGAGCGCGAAGCGGTTCTGTGCCGAAAGCTTCTCCAGCATCGCTTTCGCCTTCGGTTCGGCATCGATCGCGGCCTGCAGGTCGGGCGGGATGGTCATCTCCTTCGATCCGCCATAGGCGCGATCCCAGCGGCCGTCCGCCTTGGCCGCCTCGACCTGATCGAGGCCATGCTTCGTCATGCGCCCCGCCTCGATCAGGCGCGCGACATTGTCGATGTTGATCTTGCTCCAGATGCTCTTCCTGCCGCGCGGCGTGTAGCGCTGCAGGAAGCTCTTCTCGTCGAGCGACTTGCGCACCGCGTCGATCCAGCCGAAGCAAAGCACGACGTCGATCGCCTCCTTCGGCGTGATCGAGGCAAGACCAGAACCAACCTTTTGGATCTTGATCCAGACTTCGCTTTCGCGGCCGTGGTTGTCGGCAAGCCAGGCATGGAAGCTTTCGGCATCCGGGAATTCGTGGACCTTGTCCGGATCGACCTTGATCGGGGCCATCGTTGTTCCTTCTTGCGCGGCGCCGACGCTGCTAATCTCCCCCTCGTGGGCAGGGCTGTCCGGGGAAAGTGTTGGGTGAATCGAAATGCCGCATGTGCATGCCCCGTAAGACGGG